>JALOAF010000067.1 GCA_023228925.1 Candidatus Absconditabacterales bacterium
ATTTATCAGTATTCTTCGTGAATTACCTGATAATGAAATTACTCTTGATATTGATGAATCAACAATTATTAATTTAAAATCAAAAAATATAAAAGGAAATTACATACTTTATGGAACTGATTCAAGTGATTATCCTGAACTTCCTGAAATTAAAATGGATAATTCTATTGAAATAGATCAGGCTATTTTAAAAGAAATGATAAAAAAAGTTATTTATGCAGCAGCTACAGATACAATAAAACCCGTATTTAACAGTATTTATCTAATTTCAGAAAAACCCGGAACAATTACATTAGTAGCAACAGACTCAAGAAGACTGTCTATGATAACAAGAACTATAGATAGTGAAACATTTATAGGAGAAGGAATTATTATACCTCTTAAAACAATTCATGAAATTAACAGATTATTATCCAATACTGGTATATGTAAAATATCCTTTGACAGCAATCAATGTTATTTTAAAATTGATAATACTGAAATTTTTACAAGAATAGTTGAAGGTCAATATCCTAATTATAAACAGATAATACCAAGAGAATATATTCTTAAATCAATTATAAATACATCTCAAATTCATGATTCAATTAAAAGAGCAATGATTTTTACAAGAGAACCGGCAAATAAAATAGTAATGTCTTTTAATAAAGATAATCTTAAAATCGAGGCAAATACTCCAGAACTTGGCCATGCTGAAGAGGAAATAATAATCGAATCAGATAATCCGGATAATTTAATTATTGGAATAAATGCCCAATTTCTTTTAGATACAATACGCAATATAGATTCATTTTCATTTTTATGCGGTATAACAGGACAGATGAGTCCACTTACAATTATCCCTGAAGATGATAAAAATTTTATTTCAGTAATAATGCCTATTCAAATTAAAACTATAAATTAATAATGTTTTATGATAATTGATACATTAAAAATGATAAATTTCAGAAATTATAAAGAGCTCAATATTAATTTTTCTCCCAGGATAAATTTTATAACAGGAAAAAATGGAGCTGGTAAAACAAATATAATTGAAGCTCTTTCTTTTATTTCCAACTTAAAATCTTTTAGAAATGCAGCTGATTATGACATGATTAATTGGAATAGCAATTCATCCTATTGCAGCAGTACAGTAATAGGAAACGAATTTGAAAAATTTGAAATTGGAATTATTAAAGATCTGAAAAATATAAAAAAAAAAATAAAAATTGATGATAATGATATAAAAAGAGTATCAGATTATTATGGAAAACTTTTAACAGTAATATTTTCTCCTTCTGATATTGATATTATAAATGGTACACCTGACTTGAGAAGGCGATATTTTGACTCAGTTATTTCTAAGATTATTCCTGGTTATATTGATGAGTTAAATAAATTTAAAACAATAATTAATTCAAGAAATGCTCTTTTAAAAAAAATTCGTGAAAAGTTAAGTGACATAAGAGAACTTGATATTTGGGATAAAATGTATTCTGATAAGGCATCTGTAATTTTTAAAAAAAGAGAATCTTTTATTAATGAATATAGTTCTTTTTTTTCAAACATATACATGGATATAAGCAAAGAAGAACTGCCTGTATCAATATTTTATAATTCATCTTTAAAAAGCTCTGAAGCTCTTTCAATATATAATGAAATTAAAAAAAACAGAAGTAATGATATAAAAAGAGGATCAACTTCCTTAGGGCCTCAAAGGGATGATTATAATTTTAAAAATAAAAGAGGTTTTGATTTTACCAGGTATGCATCTCAAGGGCAAAGAAGAACAGCAGCAATTGCTTTAAAAATATCTGAATTTGAAATTATAAAAAAAGCAAAAAATAAAAAATCTGTTATTTTGGTAGATGATATATTCTCGGAACTTGATGAAAAAAGACGTTATAATATGCTTGATCTGTTAATTGAAAAAGGACAGCTTATTTTTACCATGGTAAATTCTGATATAGCATCTGACTGGAATAAAAGTTCATATAAAGAATTTTCTGTAAACAATGGCTTTATATCAGATGAAAAATATAAAGGTTAAACTTTTTGAAATTTCGTATAGGACATAATAGAAAAAAAAAACTGATGTCATTCAGTTCAATACTTCCTGATGTAATAGAAGATCTGGATCTGCATGATTCATTTGTTATAGAAAATTTAAGAGAAAAATGGCCCATTTACACAGGTGTTACTATTTCAACTCATAGCCAGCCTGATAGAATATTTAAAAAAGTTTTGTTTATTACAGTTGATCACCCTGTTTATGCAAATGAACTTTCTTTAATGAAAAATGGAATTTTAAATAAAATAAAAAATGATTTTGGTAATAATTTTATAACTAATATTAAATTTGATGTTAAAACTATAAAGTGGAAATTATCAAAATAATGTTTATACATATTGGAAATAATATTGTTGTAAGTGATAAAGATTGTATTGGTATATTTAATATTGAAACTTTAAAATTAAATAATGAAGATAATAATTTTTTTTTAAAAAATATATCAAACATAGACAAGCTGATATCAATCAATGAAAAAAATGAAATTAAAAGTTCATTTGTAAGTCCATTTACAGTTATTAAAAGAGAAGCAATAAATGAAGATGAATTAATATGGAGCAGAAAGAATGAGTAAAACCTACAATGCAAATAATATACAGGTGCTGGAAGGTCTTGAAGCTGTAAGAAAAAGACCGGCCATGTATATAGGATCCACTGAAACAAATGGACTTCACCATATGGTTTATGAAGTTGTTGATAATTCAATTGATGAAGCACTTGCAGGACATTGTGACAATATCTTGGTAACAATTCATAAAGATAATTCTGTTGAGATTATTGATAATGGACGGGGAATTCCTGTTGATCCTCACCCTGTGTATAAAAAATCGGCTCTTGAAATTGTTATGACAAAGCTTCATGCTGGTGGAAAATTTAATAATGACAGTTACAAAGTTTCAGGTGGCCTTCATGGAGTTGGAGTGTCTGTTGTAAATGCTTTATCAAAAAAAATGACAGTTGAAGTATATATAGATGGAAAAAAATATGTACAGTCTTATCAAAAGGGTAAACCAGATGCTGATCTAAAAACTACAGGAGCTACCAAAAACAGGGGTACAAAAATACACTTCTGGCCTGATGATAGTATTTTTGATACTCTTGAATATAATTTTGATACTCTTTCTAAACGATTAAGAGAGCTTGC
>JALOAF010000068.1 GCA_023228925.1 Candidatus Absconditabacterales bacterium
CCTTTCAGATACAAAAACTATAACTACTGTTACTTCTAATGGGGTTTCTCATAGGGTTTTCACTTCTGGTACAGATACAATAATCTCTATTGCTAACGTTACTCATCAACCAATGTTTCCAACTATGCCGGGTAGAATTGATGAGGCAGGTGGGGTTTTTCAGAGCATGGGTATATTTAGATCAGATTCTGATATTTTCACTGAAAAAGAACTTTCTAGACCAATTGGTGGAATTCTTGGAGGTCCTCAACCACCTGCTTTAGGAAATCCTCTACTTGAAAATACAAGATTATTAAAGGGTATTGTATTAAGAATTGATGAACAGTTAGATTATGGATATATGCAGAGAACTCAAGAAGATGATTTAGAAGATGATTTTACTAGAAATTTCCCAGTAGATCCTGCTGGAGTAGGTTATCCTGATCATAGAGCACAGGTGCCGGGTGAAAGGGAAGTAACTGCTAATAACGAACAAGAATGGAAAAGTATAACACAATTTCAATTAAGAATAAGATCAAATAAACAGAATTTCCATGTTGGTGCGAATGAAGCTCAAGTTTTTCTTGCGAGTTTTGGTAATATAACTCCAGAAAACTTGGGACTTGCTGTAAAACTTTCAACTGATGGAAAGGTTAACTATGGTAAAACTGATTATTCAACAGGCACAAGAAATGCAGGACCTTTATATCAGATGAATATTAGTATTCAGACAAGAGAAAGTGCTGAACAAGCAATAACTATAATTGATGATGCGTTAAAAAAAATATCTTTACAGCGAACTTCTCTAGGTTCTATGCAGAATGCACTTGAAAAAACTGGTGATTATATTTTACATAATCGACTTTATGAGAGTGAATCAAGGATAAGAGATGTTGATATGGCGAAAGAAATGCTTAATTATACAAAGACTGACCTTTTAAGTCAGGCGGGTGTATCAATGCTTTCTCACGCTAATTCAAAACATGATACAATATTACAGTTACTTAGATGAAAAACATAATTAAAGATAAATATAAGATAAATACAGCAGTGGATTTTAGTTATTCCAAAAAGGAATTTCCTCAAAATGTTAACACTGCTGTTTTATTTTATTCTGATAAACTTATGAATTATCTAAGAAAATCAAAATTCACTGAAAAAAGAAATATTTTTTTTAAAGAAAATTCAAATGTTATTTTCTGTTATATTCAAGCTCCAGGAGCTCCTTATACTATTATTAAATGTGATGAATTAAGAAAAAAAAATATAAAAAAATTTATAATTTTAGGTATGTCTGCTGCTATAGGTGAAAAATATGATTTTGGAGATATATTTCTTATTAAGAAATCGTTAATAGGAGAAGGAACTTCTCAGAATTATATTGATGAAAATATTGATATTGTAAATTCTTCTATATTTCTTAATAATAAACTCGCTGATTTCATGAAAAAAGATGAAATTTATTTTAAAGATGGTTTTGCATGGACAACTGATTGTCCTTTAAGAGAGACATTTGAAGAAATAAATATACTTGAAAAAAAAGGTGTTAATTGTATTGATATGGAGTGTTCTGCACTTTTTAGTTTTGGTGAACATTTTAAAGATATTGAATGTAGTGCAGTTTTTGTTACGAGTGATATTTTTTATAATAATATATGGAATCCTGGTTTTTCTAAAAAAATTGTAATTGAAAAACTCCAATATTTAACAGATTGTATTATTAATATAAATTCCTGATAAAAGCAGCAAAAGAGTGAATGAGTGAAGTGGAAAAAAATTTTAGCTTTCAATTTTAGAGTTTATGTTTTATAATTATATAACAAAATAATTAAAGTATTAAGGAGTATATAGTATGTTTAAAAAGATTTTTTTAATGGCTATTTTGTCTTTATCTATTATAACATCTGCATTAATGCCGGTTGATACAAGTAGATTGTTAATGAATTCACAAGAAAAAGAAGTTTTTCCTATTCGTACATGGAATATTTTGGAAAATATATCAAAATTAGATAACCTTAACGCACAGATTATATGGGATAATACACACGGAGTGCCAAGTTCTATAATAGGTGATGTTAATAAAAATGCAAATAATTTTATATACAATCTTAATTCAAATATGCCGGAAGGTATGTTTCTTAGATTAAAAAAAGAAAACAAAGAAAGAAGTATCTACGAAACTTATTCTGGAATTTACAAAATTTTTCCAGGAACTTTGACTTATTCAGAAAACAAAAAAACATTTATGGCATCAGGTAGTTTTATTCTTTCAAATGAAATAATTAATAATGATACTATTTCTTCATCAGAAGCTGAAGATAAAGCTTTTGAATATACAGGTTCAGATAATTCTGGAGAGATTGCTGATTGTGAAAAAATATTATTTGATTCATTGAAAGGTCTTAAATGGGCTTACAGTGTTAAATTACTTTCAAAAGCTCCTTTAGGAGAATTTTTAGTAGTTGTAGATGCAGAAAACGGTGAAGTTCTTTATTGTGATGATTTTATTCAATATCATGAAGGAAATGCTTCGATTTTTTTAACAAATCCTCTAAAATCAAAAGTATCTGTTGGATCTATTTATAATATTAATTATAGTGGAACTTTGATTGGTTTTTATTCTAAAGTAGAAAACGAAGATACAGTTAACGCAGAAAATCCTGATAACAATTTTATATATCCTTATGGAAATACTCATTTTGAAGAAGCAAATGTTTATTATCATATGAATGTTATTCATGACTTTTTTAGGACTAATTATGGTTATGTTGAACTTGATAAACCTATGAAAACAACTGTTCATTATGGTGATAAATATGATAATGCTTTCTTTTCTCCTTGGGGACAGTATTTTTGTTTTGGAGATGGTAATAAATTTAACAATCTTGCTATTGAAGCTTCAGTGATATATCACGAATATACTCATGCATTATCTTATGAAATGGCAGGGCTTGGTAATTATGGTGAAGCTGGTGGTATGAACGAGGCTTTGTCTGATTATTTTGGTAATACTATTACAGATGATCCTGAAATTGGTGAATGGGTTATGAATAAAATTGGAAAACCATATATGAGAAGTTGTAAAAACGACACTCATTATCCAGAAGATTATATTGGCGAATGTCATCATGATTCTTTGATGTTTTCAGCTCCTTT
>JALOAF010000069.1 GCA_023228925.1 Candidatus Absconditabacterales bacterium
GAAGATGATTCGTTGAAACAATGGGAGCTGATAAAAAACATAATAACGCACGAAAAAGCTGATGAAACAGCTAAACAAATTTATAAAGAAAACGCTAATCATTTCAGACAAATGACTGAATCGGGGATTGCTTTTTACTCCGACGGAAATGTAAATGTAAAAATGAAGTTTTTAAATGCGTATAAAAAAATAAAATTAGAAAAAGAAAAGGGGGCTGAGAATGCAAACTGAAACAAAAAATGAAAAATTTGAGCCGATTCCTGAAACAAATTCAGAACCGTCGAGAAAAGCAAGGAGGTTATTTTTAAACGAAAAAGTAAAATGTGAAATTGCAGGTTGTTCAAAAAAAGTAAAAAGAAAAAATATGTTTAAACTGAACAATGAAGCTGGAACAATTGTTTGTAAAAGCTGTTTAACAAAATTAAAAAAACAAATCGAGGAGGAAAGAAATGGAACTAACTAAAATAAGAGGATTAGAAGAATTGTATGAAATTGAATTGTTAAAAGTTATGGATAACATTAACGATTTAAAAACAGAATCAAAAAAAACGAGAACGATAAAAATTGAAATAAGTCTAACTCCAAAGGACGAAGACAGAGAGCTTTTAGATATAAGGGTAAAAACTTCCAGTAAACTTGAATCTAACAGAGCGGTTATTGATACTGTTTACCAGAAAAACGGTAAAATAACTGAAATTCCAAAAGGGGAACCGTTTCCGTTTGGAGGAAATAAAATAACAAGTTTTGGAGGTGTTAAATGATTAATAGAGAATTTATTGAAAAAATTGAAGAAATGAGCAAGCCGAATTTTACTGAAATTAACGGAGCTTTTTATTCGGACAAGCCTTTAAACAGAATTGAAATACCGAAAATAATGCCTTTTGAAAGAGGTAAAACCCTTAATTCTATTGTTGATTATTGTAATCAAAAAATCGACAAAATAGGCGAAATAGTAATACACGTTTCGGATTATAGAACAGTTACCGTTTATGCAGGTTTAGACAAAGATAATAAAAGAAGCGTATTATTGCAGGTAAAAGCTCCTGAATCTTACTTAGAGGACTATGTTGGAATAAGATTGGATTCAGAAACCTTTAATACATTTTTGCAAACAAATTTTGTTATAACCGAAAATCTGTTGAATCTTTTATCGATAACAAGTCACTTGGCAACAAATAACAGCATAAAAACATCAGATGACGGAATGAGCCAGACTGCCGTAGTCGAAACGAGCGTAGTGTCTAAAGAGAAAAAGGAAATAAAAAATCCTATAACTTTAAGACCATACAGGACTTTTGCCGAAATAGAACAGCCTGATTCAATGTTTATTTTAAGGTTACACGAGGGAAACCAATGTAAACTTGAATTCGTAAAAAACGATTACTGGCAAATAGACGCAATAACCAAAATTAAAGAGTATTTAAACAAAAAAATAATCGAAAACAAAGTTTCGATTATTGGATAAAAAAAAGAGGGGGATTTATCCCCTCTTTTCTTATTGGGAGTAATTTAAAGAATACGCCTTAACAAAATTATTTAATAAGTTGGAGGGAAAATGACAGGATTCAGAAACCCGACACATCAGGAAAGAGATTATTGTATAGAGTTATCAGAAATAATCGGATTCAGATATGAAGAATTGCCGAATAATAAAAAAGGAATGTTGTATAGTTTAATAAAATCAAAGTATTATACTCCTGAGAAACACGAAGTATTAAAACAAATTTTAAAAGATAACACCGAACGGAGTTTATTGTTTAATTTGATAGACTTCACGAAAGAATTAAAAAAATGTTACAAAAAAGGAGATATAAAATGCAACAAGTAATTGTAAGTAATTTGGTTATTAAATGTAAAAAGTGTAACCACGCGACAAGAAAAGATTTTGATTTTATTAAACTTTGCATTATGAATAAAGATAATGGCTCAGTTATTTGCGACAAGTGCGGAAATAAAATAAATATAAAACTGATTAAGGCTTCGAGTTTTAGCTATATTTTAAATTAAAAAAAGACCAAAAGACCACTTTACCATATCGCCACAAACCTTCTATTCATCAAGTTTAGTGTTATCTTGAAAAATAATATAAATAATTCCTTGACAGAATGAATTATTTAAGATAAACTAAAGATATAAGATGAAAAAAAACGAAAATCAGGAGGTTACAAAATGAAAATTAAAAACAAAACAGAGTTAAGAAAAAGAATGAAAGAAAGCGGAAACCTTTTTATCATAATGAACGACGGAAGCTGGGAATCTGCTGACCAATTTAAAGAAAAAGAAAAATATGAAGAATTACAAAATTTTAATGGTAATTATTTTTACAAAGGTTATAAGGTAAACAAGTATGATAGTTGTCCGGGTCAATTACACCAGTATAGACACTATTGTTTTTCCGAGAATTCTTTAATTTCTGAATTTTTTAAAGACGTTGAAAAAGGTTATTTCTCAAGAGAATACAAGGAAAAAATGAAACAATTACAAAACGAAAAAAAAGCTAAAAAAGAAGCAGAAGAACAAGCTAAAAAAGAAGAAGAAGAAAAAAGAGAAAAGGCTTTAAATTGTATTCCAATGATACTTGATGAACTAAGGAAAATGAAAGTCCGTATTGGTGCTGCTTACGGATTTGAAAGCGAAGAACACAAAGAAGCTGAGAATACGTTAGATACAACGTTAAAAAACTACGAAGCTATACTTGGAACAACAAGATTTATGAATGATGTTTATGGTATTAAAAATTATGGTAAAAAAGAAAATAAAACAAGAAAGAGATGTTACAGGATTTAGGGAATATAAAATTGATTTAAAAGAGGATTAAAACAAAGTAAATAATTCCTTGACTTAAGGAATTATTTACAGTAATATAAAAAGAAAAAAGGAGGTTATTTAATGTATTATTCAGTAAGAGAAATAGCGGATATTCTTGGAATTACGACAAAAGGCGTAAGAAACAGAATTGAAAGAAGAAAAATCAAAACTAAAAAGTTTGATACTAAAAAACGTTGTTTTGTTTACACAGAAGAACAAAAAAATTTAATAATGCAGGAGATGAAACAAGGTGCTCCCGTTGGTTACACAAAAAGAAAAAAGAAATAAAAAAACAAAAAAACATTAGGAGGTAACACAA
>JALOAF010000070.1 GCA_023228925.1 Candidatus Absconditabacterales bacterium
ATGGAAAATATGAAGTCTGCTTTTTGCATGATGATGAAAAATGGACTAAAGTCGTTAGATATTCATTAGAGAAAAAAAGTAGAGAACTAGATGAGTCTTATCCAGAAGTTAATTATTCTGATTTTGTTTATGGACCAGTTTCGAAGTTTGATAAAAGGAGAAATGAGTATATAGGTATTAAACCTCTTGAGTTCAATCAATTGGCGCTTAAATCTAAAGATGCGAATCAACTTTTTAATACATCCATCATAGGAATTTTAGTGTTTTCAGGACCTTCACAATAAATAAAAAGCATCACAATTATGATTAAATCTATTTTCTACAAAACTTTCCTTTTATTACATAAAATATCACAAACTTTACAGATAGTTAAAATTACATGAAAGAAAGGATAAATTAGAAAGAACTTGTCGCTGTGCTTTTGTTATATATTTGTTTGCACAATTGACAAGTAGTTTTATCAACTAAAATTTTGAAATATTGCCAAACAGGGTTAATTCTCTTTCTTTTCTTTTTATGACATGTCACTTCCATTCAAACACCGCTCTTAATGCTGAGAAAATAGTAATTGAACTTAATTCAATTTCCAGGAAAAAAATATAAAAGTTATAACATAAATTAACCACTTTAATCAACAGTGACTAATAATTAACCTATTAAAATTTCAGTTAACCAATAATTAAGACAGTTAACCGACACCCAGCACTAATCATCACTCATATTCAAGAAAACATAGTTTTGCAGAATACAAGTGCATTTTGCAAAAGTTTAAAATTTCTCAATGAAAATAACTTTATACCACCTCCCACCCTTGTTTTTTAAAAAGTTTTAAAACTAAAAAGGAAATTAAAAAAATAAAAATGAAAACACTTTCTACCACCGTCCATCACTTTTTGCAAATTTCATTGCATTTTGCAAAAGTTTAAAATTTCTCAATGAAAATAACTTTATACCACCTTACTCCTTCCTTTTTGGTAAATATTTTTTTAAAAAAGATTAACCAATTAAAAATCAAATAAACAATACATTTAAAAAGATGGATATTCATCTTTCTTGTGTTATTTTTAAACTATAAGTTATAGTCAACTATGTTTCACTTTATCAATTTTGATACTATAAATGTTACTTATGAGGATGGACGATTACAACCTTATTCTAATCAATGTGATTCAGCCAATTGGAATATCATGAGTATGAAAGAACAGGGTAAGAAAATTGACATGATGAATAGTTTGATTCGTTTATTGATAATTATTGTTCGGGAAGGTGAAATATTAATACTATCTTGTAAATCATTAAAAGCCATTGATTATTCAAAAATTACAAAATTGATCGAGTTAGGATTTCAAATAGTTATTCGAGATGAACAAAATGTACTTTCAAAAAAGTACATGCGACATGTAGATTATTCGCTGCCCATGTTTAAAAATAAGGTGGATAAATCTTCTTTTGATGAAGAAATATTAAATGAAGATAATAACACATATACATTATTTCCAATCAAATATCCAAAGATATGGAAAATGTATAAAAAAGCAGAAGCTTCATTCTGGACAGCTGATGAAATTGACCTATCCCAAGATATGAACGATTGGAAAAATAAAATGAATAATGATGAAAGACATTTTATCAAATATATATTGGCATTTTTTGCTGCTTCGGATGCAATCGTGAATGAAAACTTGGCAACAAGATTCTTCGGTGAAGTTCAGATTCAAGAAGCAAAATGTTTTTATGGATTTCAGATAGCAATAGAAAATATTCATTCAGAAACATACTCGATGCTTATTGATACGTATGTTGTCGAGACTATTGAGAAGGATACATTATTTAAAGCAATTGAAAATATTGATTCGATCAAAAAAAAAGCAGAATGGGCATTTAGATGGATTGATAGCGAAGCAACATTTGCAAAAAGATTGGTTGCTTTTGCTGCTGTAGAAGGTATCTTCTTTAGTGGTTCATTTTGTTCAATATTCTGGCTCAAAAAGAGAGGATTAATGCCTGGTCTTTGTTTTAGTAACGAACTTATATCAAGAGATGAAGGATTACACTGTGATTTTGCATGCTTACTGTATAGTATGTTGACAAATAAATTGACTTATGAAGAAGTAAAAGAAATTATTGTCGAAGCAGTCGATTATGAAAAAGAATTTATCAGCGAATCATTGAATGTTTCCTTGATCGGAATGAACGCTGAATTAATGAAGCAATATATTGAATTTGTTGCTGATAGACTTGTTGTTCAACTTGGATATAAAAAAATTTGGAACACAAAGAATCCGTTTGATTGGATGGAAATGATATCTTTACAAGGTAAGACAAACTTTTTTGAAAAAAGAGTGGGTGAATATAGTCGCAAATCTAAAGATGAAATTCCAATCCAAGAACTGGTTATTGATGATAATTTCTAATAAAACAATTTATTGTTCTCCTTTGTATATCTGATATTTTGCAACAGCCTTTGTACCTTCGCTGACTGCATGTTTTGATAATTCTCCTTTTAATACAAGTCTCACAGCTGATTGTATATCGCGTGTACTCATAGTTACTCTTTTAACATTCTTTTCTAAAATTCTTGCTTCATTTGCAATATTATTGAATAAATCTTTCAAGATTGAATTTAAAACATCAACTGCATCTTTGCTAATTCTAAGGTCAGGATGAACTTGTTTTAATACTTTCTTGATATAACTATCAAATGTATCGTAATTCTTCTTTCTTCTTCTTTTTGGTTTATCTTCACGAGGGTCCATGATGAAAAAATGAGACGAAAACTAAAGTTTTTTTCTTTGATTTTTCAAATTATCAATTATCGACCATATCTTTAAAAAAGAAGGTTATATTAATAAATCACAACAAGATTGATTCAATATCCAAAAATCCATTCATCTTCTTTAAGTTTCTCTTTTTTCAAAAAAATTGATCATTATTTTTAAAAAAACGGTCAATTTAAAACGACAAAAAAGAACACTCGTTGTTTATTTTTTGATTAAAAACATGTCCATTAAACAAGACAATACTTTGCTAGAGCAACGAAATTTTATTTATGATGATTATATTACAAGAATGTCTATATTAATAAGTGAATGTATAAAAGATG
>JALOAF010000071.1 GCA_023228925.1 Candidatus Absconditabacterales bacterium
AATTATTCTTGATAACGGTTCGGAAGATAATACCCTTCAAATTGCAGAAGAATTTTCCAATGTAAAAATTTTCAAAGACAAATTTATTGGATTTGGACCTTTAAAAAATAAAGCGGCATCTTATGCACAAAATGATTGGATATTTAATGTTGACAGTGATGAAATTGTTGAAAAAATATTGATTGAAAAAATTCAGGATTTGAACAACGTAGAAAAAGATACAGTTTTTTATATGAACAGAGCTAATTATCTTTTGGGTGAAAAAGTCAAATTCAGTGGATGGAACAAAGATAAGATATACAGAATGTATAATAAAAAACATACAAGTTTTAAAAATGTGATGGTTCACGAAAGTATTATTTTAGAAAATTCAAAAATAAAAAAAATAGATGGAAATATAAAGCATTATGCAGTTTATGAAATTACTCAATTTTTAGATAAAATTAAAAGATATAGTGCTCTGGAAAGAGAAAATTTAAAAAAAAGAACGTTACTTGGAATATTTCTCAGAAGCATATTTGCTTTTATTAAAACATACATTTTCCAATTTGGTTTTTTAGATGGCTGGAGAGGGCTGTTGATTGCTGTATCAAATTTTAATGGTGTTTTTTATAAATATATTATAAAAACTTATTCTTTGAGCAAAAAATGATATTACATATTAATTTAGCAAAAGGATTTAGAGGTGGAGAAAAACAAACCTTATTGCTAATTAAAGCGCTGTCAAAAAAAAAAATTAGACAATGTATTATTATTAGGAGAAAAAATTCTCTTTTAAAAAAAAACTTAGAAATCATCGAAAATATCAAAATAATTGAAATTTCAAAACCTTTTTTCTTTTCTCTTTTTAAATTAAAAGGGCTATTTACAAAAAATACAATTATTCATTGTCATGAAGCTAAAAGTGTTCAATTTGGTTTTTTAATAAATATGTTTTATGGGTCAGGTTATATTATAACAAAAAGGAATGACACTAAATTAAATAATAATTTTTCAATTTTTTTATATAAAAAAGCTTCGAAAGTTATTGCAATATCCGAATCAATAAAAAAAAATTTAATTATAATTAATAAAATGATAGATGTAGTACCAGATGGTATAGAAGATATACAGTTTAATAATGATGTTTCGATATTTTTAAAAAATAAATACTTCAACAAAAAAATAATTGGGAATATTGCAGCAATGGACAACGATTCTAAAGGACATGATATTTTGATAAATGTTGCTAATTTATTAAAGACGGAAAAAAATGTTGTTTTTTTTCTCATAGGTGGAGGAAAAAAGTTCTCTTTTTTTAAAAAAGAAAGTGAATTTTTAGATAATATTGAATTTACCGGATTTGTTGAAAATCCTTATGATTACTTAAGCATTATGAATATTTTCCTATTCCCGTCGCTTAGTGAAGGCTTGGGTTCTTCAATTTTAGATGCATTATATCTTGGAGTTCCTGTTATTGCATCAAATGTAGGCGGAATACCTGATATTATTCAGGATAACTATAATGGGTTTTTAGTAAATCCACATAATATTGACGAAATAATGGAAAAAATCAATATTCTTATTCAAAATGAGGAAATAAGAAAGAAATTTATAAAAAATGGATTTGAAACTGTTAAAAATTATGATATTAATTTAATAGCAGACAAGTACATTAATATTTACAAGGAAATTAATAATGAAATTTTTTATTGAACTTCCTACCTGGTTAGGTGATGCGGTAATGGTTACGCCAGCATTATTACTAATTATTGAAAACTATCCCGCTGCTGATATTACATTGTTTGGCTCTAAGGTAGCGGTTGAAACACTTAAATTATTTCCTAATGTTAAAAATATTGTTATAGATAACACTAAAAAAGGAAACAGAATATTAAATATTCGAAATTTAACAAGAAAATTGGAAAAATTTGACGTTGCGATAACTTTTAGAACTTCATTATTTTCTAAATTGTTAATTAAAAATATTAATTCAAAAATAAAAATAGGCAGTCAAAATTTTTTATCTGGTTTCTTTTTTTCTCATTCGATAAAAATTTCCAAAAATATTCATCAAGTTGAAAGATATGTTGAACTAATTAGACCACTTTTAAAAGAAGACCTAAAAACCCCTGATTTGAAGTTATTTAACTCTGTGGAAAAATTTTCAAAAAAAACTGTTGGAATAAATCCAGGAGCAGCTTATGGTTCTGCCAAGAGATGGTTTCCTGAAAGGTTTGGCGAAGTTGCATTAAAGCTTTCAGAAAATTATGATATTTTGATTTTCGGAGTTGATTCAGAAATTGACAGTTGTAATATTATTGAAAAAGTATTAAAAGAGCATGGTGTAGAAAATTTTAAAAATTTATGTGGTAAAACAACTATTTTGGAGTTAATTCAAAAAATTGGTGGATTAGATTTATTTATAACTAATGACTCTGGTCCAATGCATATTGCGGCAGCCTACAAAATTCCGACTATTGCAATTTTTGGTCCAACTGATTTCAGATACACTTCGCCTTGGAAAAATGAAAATGCAATAATAGTAAGAGATAATACTTTAAAATGTTCTCCTTGTATGAAAAGAGTGTGTCCCTTAAAACATCATGAGTGTATGAGTAATATCAGGTCGGAAAAAATATTAGACATTATTAACTATGATTTATAAAACAGATAATATTAAAAAATATATTTTATTAAATTTTTTAGTGATTTTAGTTTTAATGTTATTATTTCAATCTTTTAATCCATACAAAGGGATTTTGGTATATTTGTTTTCTTTTATAGCAACACTTTCAACAGTGATTTTGTTTTTGTTGTTAGTAAATATAATCACAGCACCGTTAAGGATTAGTAATAAGTTTTTTTTCTGGAGTTCTGTCGTTTTAATTTCTTTATTTCAAATTTTTATTATTGTGGATTTTTTTATTTTCAGGATTTATAAATTTCATATAAACGGTATGGTTTTAGATATTTTTTTATCTCCAGCTGCATGGCAGAATGTAAAACCAGGTTTTTCATTATATTTCGGGCTTTTATTATCAATAGGTATATTAATAACAATACATTTTTTTATTTCAAAATTAGTTAAAAAATTTGAAATGAAAAAAAATTTTTCTAAA
>JALOAF010000072.1 GCA_023228925.1 Candidatus Absconditabacterales bacterium
CATAAAATCCTCCTATTCTTCCTCTGCAATATTTAAAAGATGTTCTTCAAGTTCTTTTTTTATATTGCTGCCTATCCATATTTCCTCTTGAAACTCAATATCAAAAATATTATGAAATTGAAACAATTTTATCATTCTGGCTATCAACTTTATTAGTTTGTAACTTCTTTAATTATGCTTTTTTCAATTTTTTTAAACCTTTTGAATAAATCATAATTATCAATTTTTAAATAATTTTCATCTATCCAACATAGCTTAACTTTCCCTTTTGCGACTGGAATATACCAGATTAAACATTTAAACTCCTTGATTAAATCCGGTATTTCTTCTATTACTTGCTTTGTATAGTCACCATCGACAAAAACTTTTTTATATTTCTTTAAATCAGAAAATGTAACCGCTCCATCTTCAGAAAACAAACTCCTTAGTAACATTTTGTCAATCCTTTTTTCTGTTATTTTTTTCATTAAATTATCCTCCTATTTTAAATTCAAATATACTTAAAATTTTTCCACCTGTCAATTCCAGGAATTTCTGAGAAGTAGATTTTGTCGGGTTTGACTCGGTATATCCACATTTCATGCAGAGCGATAGGTATTTTTCAAAGGGAATTTCTTCCGGGTCAGTTTCAAAAAAATCGTTACACATAACCATTTCCTTTCCTTCAAGATAGTCTCTTAAACATTGTTCGTGTTTGCATTTAGGACAGACCACTGACCAATCAAGAAAGTCTTTATTTCCCTTTTCCTTAATCAAATCATAGATTGAAACAATCATTTTCCCTCCTTTAAAAATTCTGAATTATAGAATCTAAGGAAAAAACCTCTTCGCAATTTGGACATAGGACTTCGTGTTTAATCTTTCTTTTTTCTACTTTTCTTTTATAACCCGATTGTCCTATTAATAAATTGTGTCCATCTGCAAAAAAATCATTTTTAACCAAATCGATTTTTGAATTGCAATAAGGACATTCGCATTCCATTTTTAATGTTATTGTCAATTTTGAATGCATAATTACCTCCACATAATTTTATTTTTTATGATTACAACATCCATACCTACTCCGACCAGTCTTTTGTGAACTTCTTCAATATACGATTTTTCTATTTTAACTTCTCTTTTTTTTGCCAATTCCAATGCAACCCGAAAAGCTACATCTTCATAGCTCGCTTGTAAATCAGTGCTTTCAATGAAATAAGCATTTTCTTCTTTATTGAAATTTAGATCTCTTATTTTCAAAGCACACTTCTTCATCTCGTTTAAATAATCCTTAACTTCTTGAATCGAAAAAACAGCTTTTGATTTAATGGAATCATCCGAAAATGTTATCCCGTAAATTATAATGTCCATAAACTTTCCAATAGAAACTTCAAAAAATAACCCTTCGTTTATCATCCCGAAACAAGTTGCTCCAGGAGTTATCGCATTAAGATCATTAAATTTAGCGTAATTTTGTCTTCTAAAATTTTTTGATAGCTTAAAATTTTCTGAAACAAATTCTTTTAATTCTTTTCTTATGGTGGAAATGTTTTTGATATTTTCTACTTCAGACAGTCCTTTAAAATGATTATTAAGCATCGTGACACCTCCTTAATTAAAAAATTCCCTTAACTGTTTGTTGGTAAATTCAAGCAAATTTTTTATGTTGTAAATCTCTGACATCTGCAAGCGTCCACCTTCTTTAACAACATAAAAACTTATTTCAGGATATTCATACTGATTTAATTTTCTTTTATACGCGATTAAATCTTCTAAACATATCGCATAAAAATAACTCCCATTCCATTTTTCCGGATCATATTTTTCAGCTTTGGGGGTGCAACCTCTCTGACCTATAAAAACCATTTGATTTTTTCTCATCTTGTTACCTCCCTTGTTTTAAAATCTAATTACATTGTTTTTTGTTATCTGGTATAGAACATAAAAATCTATACCATATCTTGCATGTCTTTCTATTTTTATCACATGCGTTATATTTTTTTCTGTTGTGGTTTTTTCGTGTTTGAAAATGTGATTTTTTAGAATTTTTTTCATTATTTTTTCATCATAATCAGAATCATAACTGATTACTTCGTGAGGCGTAAACTTTGAGATGTCGATAAGTAAATCAAATAAATTTTTGAAACCTTTATTATTTATAATTTCATCTGCGGAATCTTTATTCCATGTAGCTATTTTTTCAATCATTTTTATATCCTCCTATTTTCAAGTTATCGGTCAGTTTAAAGACATGACCAGGTCATATATTTAACCTCTCAGTGGCATAACTAAAAATAAATACTTATCATCTTTATTTTTTGCTATAGATGGTCTGTTGTGTGCATTAATATATATTTTATCCGTTATTGTTGTTGCCTGTCTTGTGACTTCAAGGTCAAAGCATATAAAATCTTTTGACATTTTATCAGAATTACTAATCTCATGATTAATTTCCATAACCATCGCGTCATCGTCAAATTCTAAAGTATCGTTTACTGTTGGTTTATTGCTTGCGATAATTTTGTTTTGGTCACTGAAATAAAGAAATTCAAGTTTTAATTTTTTTGCTTCATTTAAAAATTTCAAAAATTTATCGGTGTATTCAAGTTCCGGGTCGATAATATAATCCGGTATTACAGAATGATAATCCGGGTAATCATCATTCAATAACTGGTCTTTCTTAAAATAAACAATTTCATTATCAGCTTTTATTCTGACGATTTTTTCGTCAAAAGCTAAATCAAAATCAGTTTTTAAATTCTGGAAGTATTTGAACGGGATAACTAATTGCTCTGGCAACTGACTGTCTGTATATTTTATAGACAAAAATCTCACATCAGTTACTACAACCTCATTCAGATTAAAACAGACACTGTATAAATGTTCCCTGGTCGTGCCTTGATATTTTTTATTGATATTGAAATATAACTCTTTTATGCTTTCATAATGATAACAATTATCAAAGTTTTTGATAAGTGTCTCTTCTTCTATACTGACATCAGCAGGCTTTAAATTATATTTTATTCC
>JALOAF010000073.1 GCA_023228925.1 Candidatus Absconditabacterales bacterium
AAGAAAAGTTTTTTTAGGTTCATACCAATTATCACCACCATCTTTATTTCCATATTCTGGTAAACCACCATGTCCAGGATCAATACAAATTATTATTTCATCGTGATCAGAAATATTTGTTACTTTTGAAAAAAAGAATATTATTATAGAAAAAACAAATAAAGCAATTAATAGTTTTATGAACTTTTTAAACATTTATCTTTTCCCCAATAAGCGTCCAATGAAGACCTTCTATTATTTTAACATCTACAAATTTTCCAATAAGAGAATCATCACCTTTAAAAACTACAATTTTATTTGAAGTAGTTCTTCCCTGTAATCTAGTTTTATTTTTATCCCTTCCTTCAACAAGAATATTATAAATTTTTCCTTCAAGTTTTTTGTTTATTTCAATAGATATATCATTTTGAATATCAATAAGTCTTTTTATTCTTTCTTTTTTAACTTCCTCAGGAATCTGATCCTCAAACTCTGCTGCTTTTGTACCTGTTCTAATTGAATAAATAAATGTATGAGCACTATCAAATCTTAAATCCTGAACAAGTTTTATAGTTTGATTAAAATCCTCTTCTGTTTCACCTGGGAACCCGACAATTATATCTGTTGTCAATGCAGCATCAGGCAATTCTTGTCTTACAAATTCTATTTTTTTAATATACTCATTAACAGTGTATTTTCTATTCATCTTTTTTAAAATATTATCTGAACCTGCCTGAAATGGTAAATGAATATGATCACATAAATTCTTACCGTTTTTAATTGCATTTACAATTGCTTCATTAAAATCTTTAGGATGAGATGTCATAAATCTTATTCTCGGTATAAGATCTTGCTTATCAAGTCTTATCATAAGTTCAGCAAAATTTATGTTTTCTTCAAGACCTTTACCATAGGAATTAACATTCTGACCTAGTAAAGTTACATCTTTAACACCGCATTGGGCAAGATATTTAAATTCATCTTCGATTATATTATAATCTTTGCTTATCTCATGACCTCTTACATAAGGAACAATACAATATGAACAATAATTATCGCAACCTTTCATTATTGAAAGCCAGCTCTGATAAGGATGTTCAATTAACCCTTTTTCACTTTCACCAATAAATTCTCTTTCTTTAAAATCTCCAATATATTTTATACCTTTTCTTGCTTCTTTTATTATTTCAGGTATTTTGGATATTTCCTGAGGTCCAATTGCAAAATCCACATGAGGAACTTTTTTAAATAAAGCTTTTTTATCTTTTTGAACAAGACAACCTGCCATTCCTATAATAAGGTAAGGATTCAAATATTTAAATTTTTTCAAAAAATTAACTCTTCCATATATTCTCTTCTCTGCACTTTCTCTCACACAACAAGTATTTATTATTATAAGAGAAGCATTTTCTATCTTTTCTGTAAAATCATAACCGCATTCTTTAACATATTTTTTAATAATCTCACTATCATGTACATTCATCTGACAACCATAAGTCATTATAATCGCTTTCATCTTCATCCTCCGGCTTTCTGCTGATAATAGTATTCAACATACTGAGTTACCATATCATTGTCAGGAGCAAGCTCTTTTGCTCTCTCTAGTATTTGAATAGCACTATCTATCATTCTTGACTCTGAACTTATCTCCCATTTTTTAAAGTAAGCAATTGACAGACTTATATAAGCATCTATAAACTCTTCATCTCTTGAGAGAACATTGTTAAAATTAGTAATAGCTTCATCAAATCTGTTTGTCTTAGTATATAGATTACCAAGCACAATATAAGCTTCAATAAAATCAGGATCAATATTTAAAACCTGTTTCATTTTAGCTTCAGACTTTTCATATTCAGATTGTTCTGAATAAATATTTCCCATTTTATATAAAACAGTTTTATTATCAGGTTCTAATACCAATGCCTGCTCATAATTTTTAAGAGCTTCATAATAATTTCTTTCAAGAAAATAAATTTCACCATATGTAAAATATATTTCTGCATTTTCTTTTATCTTCTCAATCGCCATATCAAGATATTTTCTAGCATCAGAAAATTCTCCTCTTTTAAAATGATTAAATCCAAGAAGCATGTAGATTTCTTCCTTTTTTTCGGTTTTTATCAAAGCTTTTCTTGCTTGTTCTATACTTTTAGCATAATTTTGATTTCTATAAAAATTATTTGCCTTCATCCATAAGGCTTCAAAAGAATCAGGATCTAGAACTATCTTAGAGCGGTCTCTAAATTTTTCAACAAAAAGTTTTATATTTTCTTTATGTATTTCAGGAGCATATTCATAAGCTTTGGAATAATATGAAAAAGCCTGATCTATATCAAGAAATTCCCCATAAAGATAACCTGAAAAATAATTGAAAAACCATTCTTTTTCAAAAAACGGATATAATATTTTTAAAAGATTATCAATAATAAATTTTCTATTATAAAAAAATATTGAAAGCTCAGAAGGCATATCAAGATATTCAAGTCTATCGACTTTCTGCTTTTCAAATTCTTTTGCAAATTCTATATCAAGAAGATTTTTTTCATCAATTATCCTTATAAAAGCACCAATATCAGTATTATCAAATTTATCTCCAAATAATCTTACTAAAGTAGTGATATAATCCTTTTTTTTAAGATAACAAGCAGTATATGACATATAAAGAATATATTCTGGATTCTGACTTATATAAAAAGATTTTTTAAAATAAGTAAGGGCAAGTTCAGGATTATCAAACATCTCAATTTTACCAAGAAAAAAATAAGCCTGAGAAAAATTAGAATTAAGTTTTAAGGATTTCTCAGCATACTCAACAGCTTTTGATATATTATCAGCATCAACATAATATTGAGCAAGATCAAGCAATTTTTTTTCATCAGTTCTAATTACATATACAGGATAACCAAAAGTATGAACTCTTTCTTCAATAGGTTTAATATTAATTAATCTCTTTTTTATAATATATTTATAATCGATTTTAAAAGCATCTTTTTGTTTTTCAAGAATAATATCTTTGAAATCTCTT
>JALOAF010000074.1 GCA_023228925.1 Candidatus Absconditabacterales bacterium
TTTTGGTTTTAAGAACTTTATTATGAGTTTTTCATAATAAATAATTTTAGAAAATAACTTAATATTTTTCTAAAAAATCGATTAATAATATAATATTGGGATTTTATATGAATTTTTCAACAGCCTGCACCGGTTTGACCTATATTGGTAATAAGTGTTGATAAATATGGATAAAAATCCGATAAATATATTATGCCATTAGTTGATAGAAGAAGTAAAGCAGACTATATTAATAAAGATAGAAAACGTATTAAATTAAGTAAGGTTGTTGATAAAAAACTTAGTTTATATCCTTGGAAATATATTTTCCAGTGTTTTCTTGCTATGATTACTATGCTTGTTGTTTTGTCTTATCTTGATTTTATTGAACATACTGCTATTATTTCTTCTTTTGGTGCGACTTCCTTTATTACTTTTACAATGCCAAGAAGATATCATAGTGATGCTAAAAGGCTAATTGGTGGATATTTAACTGGTATTGCTGTTGGTGTTTTTTTCCATCATATTGCTCGTATCCCATGTGTTATGGCTAATGTATGTGCTGATCATCTTTCATTTGCTCTTTTTGGTTCAATTGCTGTATTTTTTGCTATTCTTCTTATGGTTATTCTTGATACTGAACATCCTCCGGCTGCTGGAATTGCTTTGGGATTGGTTTTAAATAATTTTGATATTAATACTATTATGTTTGTTATTGCTGCTATTGTCTTAATTACTGTTGTTAAAAATACTTTAAAACCATTTATGATTGACCTTTTATAAATTTAAGCCTATATTTACATTTAGCTGTTTTTCTGCTTCTTCAAATTTTTATTGACAATTTTTTTTATGGGAGTAAAGTTCTAAAAAAGACTGTTTTGAAGGAGTTTTGTTTGGATTGTATGACGGATTTTCATACTTTTTTTGTTATGTTTGGTGCAAAACTTGATATTAAAAACATTTCACCTTTTATTTTGTATATTGCACTTGTTTTTTTAATTGGTAGAAGTTTTGGTAAAGGTTTTGATGCTACTATTGGGGCAAAATTATCTAAAGCTCCTGAAAGTGTTGTAAAATATCTTAGATATTGTCTTCTTAGTCAATCTGGTGTTGCTATTGGTCTTTCAACAATTGCTGCTTCAAAATTTGCTAATGACCCTATTGTTGGTAATTCTATTGTTGTTATAATTACAACTACTACATTTGTTGTTCAGATTGCTGGTCCTGCACTTATTAAATATGCAATTATTACGGCTGAAGAGGACGGAATTGATCTTTCTGAGGATGATTTTATTAAAAGATCTAAAGCAGTTGATATAATGGATACTGATTTTTCTGAAATTCATGAAAAGACTAAGCATGAAGACATTATCAAAGTTTTTAAAGAAAGTCGTGATATTTATTTTCCTGTTGTTTCTGATTTAAAAAAACTTGTGGGTATTATTACGGTTGATGGTATTAAACATACTTTACTTGAGGAAGTTAAAGATAAGTTGAAAAACTTTAATCTTGAATATTTACCAGTTCTTGATAATGAAGAGAAGATTATTGGTTATATTAGAGGTTCTAAAATCGATAGATATATTTCTAAAAAACTGCTGAAATTCAGACATAGATCGGAGAGAAATGGTTAGAAAATTGTTTAAATTTGCCAAAATCGCTTTGTCGTATTATAATTATTAAATTATTTATAAAGAAATAAGGAGTTTTTTGTATGTTGATTAAGAAAGAACATTTTTTTAAATGCCCAAGTTGTGGTGTTAATATTCAAAAGGAATTATGGAATATTGCTGATGCTAGATTGTTTCCTGATGTTAATAAAGAAATTCTTGATGGTAAATTTAATATAGTTTTATGTTCTAAATGCAAAGTTGAATTTTATGCGGAAGTTCCTTTTGTTTATCAGGATATTGATAAAAAACTTTTTATTACTGTTTTTCCTGAAATTATGAAAAAAGATGGGTTTAAGATTAGAAAACAATTGAATTCGGTTAAGGATGAAAAGAATTTGAACAAAGATTTAAAAGATATGATTTTTTTTGGTATTGGTTCTTTGGTTGAGTTTTTGAAGATGGTTGAGAAATGAGATAGAGCCCAGAAAGTTTGGGATTCGGGGAAGAGATAGAAGCTGTGAAATAGGAAAAGCTTTAAATCCATTTCACTATCTCACACAAAAATGTTCAATGAACATTTTGATTTACTATTTTGCAGATTTATATCAATAATTACATAATCGGGGGTGTTAATATGAAATTGAGAGATGTTGTTCATTCGGATGGTTCTAGAGAAAATTTTGATATTAAAGCAACTGAAAAAGTTTTATGGAATGTTATTAAACAAATTGGTGGTTTTGATAGAAAGAAGTTTGAAAACGATGTTATGAGTCATATTAATGCAAATTATCGTGATTTTCCTTATGAAGAAATTACTACTAAGCAGATTAATGAATTAATTATTGATGGTCTTGAAAAAGGTAAGCATGATTCTACTTTAGAAGCTTATCTTGTTTTTACTGCTCAGAAAGCTGTTATTAAAAGTCGTAGATTAACTGCTTGGGCTAATTTGGGTGTTCCTTATCCTGTTATTTTTGAAACTTCAGTTTTATGCGGGCTTAAAGATTGTTTAACTTTAAAGCAATTGATTGAAATTGGTAAATCTAAAGAAAAAATTGTCGATGTTATGCAGACTTTTGAGAATCAATATAAAATGCAGATTAAAATGGCTGCTCATAAAGTTGCTGAAAGAATTAAAGAGGGAGCTAGAGTGATTATTGTTGCTGGTCCTTCTTCTTCAAACAAAACTTCAACTACTTTGTGGATAACTAGAATGCTTAAAGAAGAACATGGAATTGATTTGAATGTTTATCCTCTTCATGTGGATGATTATTTTAAAA
>JALOAF010000075.1 GCA_023228925.1 Candidatus Absconditabacterales bacterium
CGCAGTCTTTCCAATATGCACCAAGCCAGGGAATATATTTCATATAAAAGGTACGTTTGAAAGATTTTTCAAAATCCATAAGCGAATTTTCCAGTTTATTTATTTCGCCTTCAACCACGTTTATGTCTTGTGTGGACACTGAGGCTTGCAGTGCTAGAGCTTGAGCATGCAAACGCGTACCGTTTTTATATATTCCCCAAACAGGCCAGACAACAAGTACCACAAACAACAATAAAAATATAAAAATCATGCCAAATACTGTTAAAAAAAGCTTTTTTTTAGATCGAACTTTTGCAAAATAAAAACGCTTTTTTTTAGGTGGCATTTCCCTTGTTTTTGTCACTTCATTTTTAAAATCACCATCTTCTTTAGCTTGAGTATCAGGCTCAATTTTCTTCATTTGAGGCAATTCTGGATCTAAAATTGAGCGTGGTTTAATCTGTTTCATATTTTGCAAATTATCCATCCATTCATACTACTATAAATGTAAAAAAAAGTCTGCTTGCTAGCTATTATAAAGCACCTTTTCCAGATATCATTACGATCGGGGTTTTTAGAAGTATCAAAATATCTAAAAATAAAGATTTTTTCTGAGCGTAATACGCATCCATTTTTATTCTTTGTTCAAAATCGACTTCGCTTCTACCTGTTACTTGCCAATATCCGGTAATTCCCGGTTTTACCTTTAGCATTTGTTTTACATATTTTTCAGTACCAGGATATTTTTCCTGCTGCAGTGCAAGTTCTTCTTCGTAATAAGGTCTTGGCCCTACTATGCTCATTTCTCCTCTTAAAACATTTACCAGCTGAGGCACCTCATCTATAGAATGCCGTCTCAACACGCGACCAACATTTGTAATTCTTGGGTCGTCCTTTATTTTATAATTGCCAGCCTCTTGTTGTTCTTTTAAGGCTTTTTTAAATTTCGGATCGGTTTTCAAAAGCTCATAAGCATTTACTATCATTGTTCTGAATTTATAAGCATAAAAAGGTTTTCCGTTTTGACCTACACGCGGCGGAGTATCTGCAAAAATTGGGCCTTTTGAGGTAGATTTAATTATAATTGCCGAAACAATTATTACCGGCGAAAAAATGATCAAAAGAATTATCGAGCCTAATATGTCAATGGTTCTTTTGGCAACAAAATACCACATATATCTACAGATATTCCTCTTTTTTTTGCTCTTTAAGCCTGTTGACAATTTGTTTTACGTTTTGAGCTTTGCTTTTACTACAAACCAAAAGGGCTTCTTTTGTATCAACTACAATTACGTTGTCTATATCAATAACGGCAATTAACCTGCCATTTGTATGAATTAGCGCGTCTGATGTGTCAATATTAATAATTTCACCACCAGGTTCTTTTCCATCAATTATCACATTTCCAAGATGGTCTTTTTTAGAATTTTCCCAAACCTCTTTCCAATCTCCAATATCTGTCCAAAAAAAGTCAGCTACGCATACTAACATATTTTTTTCTTTTTCGGCTATTGCATAGTCAATAGCTATTTTAGGCATTTTTTCGTATGATTTTTTCAATTGTTCTTCCTGGTCTTTAGTACCTAAAAATAAAACAATATCATCAAGATGATTTTTTATTTCTGGAGCGTGTGTAGCTAGTGAATTAAGCAAAGTATCTGCCCTCCAGACAAATTGCCCTGCGTTCCAATAATAGTTTGGAGAGGCTGTATATTTTTTAGCTAGATTTAAGGGCGGTTTTTCAACAAATTTATCAAGTTTGAAAAAATTAATTCCATTTTCCTCTTTTACTTTGATACCTCGCTTTATATGTCCTAAACCAGTGTGGGGATAGCGTGCTTCTACGCCTATAGCTATTAAAACTCGGTCTTCATAAGCTACTTTAGCAGCGGCTTTTAAAGTTTTTAAATAAGTAGGTATTGGTTTTACTAAACGGTCAGCCGCCTCAGTTACAATAACAGCATCCGGATCTTTTTTGTAAATATAAGAAGCACCAAGCCCATGTGCTGGTCCCGTTTCACGCCTAGCAGGTTCTACAATAATATTTTCTGGTAGAAAACCTGGTAATTCTTTTAAAATTTCTTTTTTGTAGGCATCAGACACCGTAACGCAAAATATTTTTTCTTTAGAAAGAATTTTTCTAAAACGCTTATATGTTATTTGCATAAGCGTCTTTTCCTCAAACATTTTGATAAATTGCTTTGGAGTTTTATTGGTAGATTTTGGCCATAATCTAGTCCCGCCACCACCAGCTAATATAAGGGCGTATAGATGCTCTTTATATGCGTCACTATTCATTTAATTTCCAAAAGAATTTTTTTCTTAAAATTTTCAAATGCAAATTTTTTTGCATTTTGGACTATGTAATTGCTATCAAACTTCATTTTTTCAAACCTGTCAATAGCTCCCATTAAGCTTGAGCTTGTTTGCTTATCAAAAAAAAGTCCTGTTTTGGTATCTATTATTGTATCAAGACTGCCACCTTTTTTAAATGCAATAACGGGTGTACCCATGCTTTGCGCCTCAATAGACACCAAACCAAAATCTTCATATTGGGGCATTATTAACGCTTTTGCATGCTTATAAATATAATTTAAAACCTCATCTTTTTGATAATCCATAAACATTATATTGTCGTTTGCCATAGATTGAAGTTTAGCTTTTTTTTTACCGCTTCCTACAATAATTAAATTCTTCTTTAATTTATTAAATGCTTGAATAGCTAAATCCACTTTTTTATATGAAACCAGCCTGGATACAACCAAATAATATTTATCAAATGGCAAATTAATTTTTTTTATTGTTAAATTTTTCATTAAAGGCGGATGTACAACCACCGAGTCTTGTAAATAATATTTTTTTATCCTTTTTTTAA
>JALOAF010000021.1 GCA_023228925.1 Candidatus Absconditabacterales bacterium
GCAATATCAAAATACTCTGAATATACCTATAAGGAATTGAAACATAAATATGAAATCGTGTTTATGCGGTTTTAAATCAACTCTGAATATACCTATAAGGAATTGAAACATATATTTTGAAATATTATCTTTCACAAGATTATATTACTCTGAATATACCTATAAGGAATTGAAACAGCCTTTTGATCTCCAGTCTTCTTTCAATTCTATTAACTCTGAATATACCTATAAGGAATTGAAACAACAAAAAAGGAGATTTTAAAAATGATTAATTTTGTACTCTGAATATACCTATAAGGAATTGAAACTTACATTTATATTTTCATAACATTTGTTGTTTATAAAACTCTGAATATACCTATAAGGAATTGAAACCCATCTGGGCATGGAATTTTTGCACTAACAGATACAACTCTGAATATACCTATAAGGAATTGAAACAAATATGCAGGTATAGAACCGAATGCGAACAGTTTGCAACTCTGAATATACCTATAAGGAATTGAAACGGGAATTTGAGAATGAAACTTATACATTATTCCGAACTCTGAATATACCTATAAGGAATTGAAACGATTTTATAAAAATTTATGAAAGCGATGTTATAAAACTCTGAATATACCTATAAGGAATTGAAACACGCAAAAAAAACAAAAGCATACTATATATAGTAGTACTCTGAATATACCTATAAGGAATTGAAACACATATCAAGTATATTATAGAAAAGTATAATATACAGCACTCTGAATATACCTATAAGGAATTGAAACAGCACTAAAAAACATAGGTATTAAAGTGGATAATTATACTCTGAATATACCTATAAGGAATTGAAACAATGATTTTTTAGAGTTTCAAACTAATAAACATTATACTCTGAATATACCTATAAGGAATTGAAACTATCTAAAGAAGTTACAGAAGTATTAAAGATAACAAACTCTGAATATACCTATAAGGAATTGAAACGCAGTAAGGGTAAAAAATAACAGAAAAGGATATATTACTCTGAATATACCTATAAGGAATTGAAACTATCGTCGAAAAGGAGTTGATTGCCCTGTGTTCACCACTCTGAATATACCTATAAGGAATTGAAACATAAGAGCTTTCGAAGTTGCAAGTTTATTTGTATCAACTCTGAATATACCTATAAGGAATTGAAACACACTAAACGGAATTTCTTCTCCACTTTCTCCATAAAACTCTGAATATACCTATAAGGAATTGAAACGAAATTGAATTACCTGAGCCGTCAACATCGCTATAAAACTCTGAATATACCTATAAGGAATTGAAACAGTGCTTTCTTTATAGCTGTGGCGTCATTGTCTTTTACTCTGAATATACCTATAAGGAATTGAAACGAGAATACACATCCAACCGGATTTGTACCAACGATACACTCTGAATATACCTATAAGGAATTGAAACAACTTATCCATGTAAAATGATTTATCAGCTTTATATACTCTGAATATACCTATAAGGAATTGAAACTCTATTTTCTTTAGTTCTGCAAATTCTTTAAACCCTACTCTGAATATACCTATAAGGAATTGAAACAATTTTGCAAAAGCAAGACTAAAAAGATTTGAAAATACTCTGAATATACCTATAAGGAATTGAAACTGAGCATAAAGATCATTCAAAAGCTTGTGAAGAACTACTCTGAATATACCTATAAGGAATTGAAACAAAACATTACAACCGAATTTAATCCATGATTGTTTTCACTCTGAATATACCTATAAGGAATTGAAACTCTTGTATCTTTGTGTATCTGAAACATCTTTAGTATACTCTGAATATACCTATAAGGAATTGAAACTATATCAGATTTGAAGATATATCTAGCTTAAATCCTAACTCTGAATATACCTATAAGGAATTGAAACATGGTTGCGGTTTATGTATCTACCACCGATACTGTAAAAACTCTGAATATACCTATAAGGAATTGAAACACAGATGAAAGTATATCTGCTTCTGTTCCTGAAAGACTCTGAATATACCTATAAGGAATTGAAACATCAAAACAGCAACCCAATTGTTGCCATTCCAGTAACTCTGAATATACCTATAAGGAATTGAAACGAAGTTTGAACTACATTTATATCTTCACCTTTAAAACTCTGAATATACCTATAAGGAATTGAAACTAATCTATTATCTTTTTTATTATTGTAAGATCGGAACACTCTGAATATACCTATAAGGAATTGAAACACAAATGGAAAGTCCGTTAGTTTATCCGCCAACGGACTCTGAATATACCTATAAGGAATTGAAACCCGGCTCTATCTGTCGTTGCTTTAACAACACTTTTTACTCTGAATATACCTATAAGGAATTGAAACATACCTTCCTTTGTTATCTTTAATACTTCTGTAACTTCACTCTGAATATACCTATAAGGAATTGAAACAATAAAAAATAAAAAATACGATGAATATGATGAGCTTACTCTGAATATACCTATAAGGAATTGAAACTTCGATACGGATAGAGAAAAAATTGAAGCTATTTAACTCTGAATATACCTATAAGGAATTGAAACAAAAAAACATATATATTTGACTATGAATTTAATGAACTCTGAATATACCTATAAGGAATTGAAACATAAAAGATTTTGATTTAAAAGATTTTGATATAAAAGACTCTGAATATACCTATAAGGAATTGAAACACTGAAACTAGATACGATTTGCCTACTGGCTCACCTGACTCTGAATATACCTATAAGGAATTGAAACTAATCTTGAATATTTAATTTTACTTGATACTCTTTTACTCTGAATATACCTATAAGGAATTGAAACATATCATTTAATATTCTTTCATTTTTAGTAAGGATACTCTGAATATACCTATAAGGAATTGAAACAAATTATAAACAGTAATGCTGATTTCTTCTCTGATACTCTGAATATACCTATAAGGAATTGAAACTTTATTATCAGTTTCATTTGTCCCTCCATTCTTCAACTACTCTGAATATACCTATAAGGAATTGAAACTTTTCAAGAGTAGCTACATTGTAAGCAGTCCCTGTAAACTCTGAATATACCTATAAGGAATTGAAACTGAAAAACAGATGAACCAGAACCCCACATAACAATCACTCTGAATATACCTATAAGGAATTGAAACTAGTCTGTGGGGGATAGTTGATCTAAGTAGGCTTTACTCTGAATATACCTATAAGGAATTGAAACAAGTTCGGTAAATTTATCAATTTATCAAACTCTTCTACTCTGAATATACCTATAAGGAATTGAAACGAGGTACTCAGACCGGGGAATATCTGGAGTACAATTAACTCTGAATATACCTATAAGGAATTGAAACACACTTTCAGTTATGAAAACAAGGTTATTTTCATTATACTCTGAATATACCTATAAGGAATTGAAACCCAACATTTGAATACTGTTTTAATGCTGGTACTACAACTCTGAATATACCTATAAGGAATTGAAACAAATTAAGCCTTTTACCTGCAATTGAAAAAGACTGGACTCTGAATATACCTATAAGGAATTGAAACATATAATGTTTCTAAGCGTTACAAAAGGTTCTTTGAACTCTGAATATACCTATAAGGAATTGAAACAGAACTTCAGAAAAATACAGATTAAATTCTGATGAAACTCTGAATATACCTATAAGGAATTGAAACAAAGATTCTGATAGCACGAACACTCATTCTAAAGACGACTCTGAATATACCTATAAGGAATTGAAACACCGAAACATTAGAAGATATTCCTGAAGCGGTTACTAATCTGAATATACCTATAAGGAATTGAAACATCGCTTTAATAAGATCTGAAGGCATGATGTCAATATAATCTGAATATACCTATAAGGAATTGAAACATCGAAACAGGTTTTAACTTCCATGTATAGCCATTAAATCTGAATATACCTATAAGGAATTGAAACAAATTATAATTATTACAATTTATATTATTCATGTAAAAATCTGAATATACCTATAAGGAATTGAAACCCAGTGACGTAACTATAAAACTTAAATGTTATAGTGAATCTGAATATACCTATAAGGAATTGAAACATGAGATGGTGGAAAATTCTGAATTATTTGGGCATCAATCTGAATATACCTATAAGGAATTGAAACTCCGCTGACGGGTCAACTCTACTATCTTGAAGTAAAAATCTGAATATACCTATAAGGAATTGAAACTTAAAAGTAATACCAAAACCAAAACCTTGGATTTTAAATCTGAATATACCTATAAGGAATTGAAACTTAATGGATGTTACCATGATAAAACTTTTATTGTCAATCTGAATATACCTATAAGGAATTGAAACGATGACGGTTTAAGAAAATATATAATTAAATCTATACAATCTGAATATACCTATAAGGAATTGAAACAATTTACCAGCAATATTTATTTCTATCGCTGAATCGAATCTGAATATACCTATAAGGAATTGAAACTTAATAAAGATATGTAAAGATATGAATGTAGATATTAATCTGAATATACCTATAAGGAATTGAAACCTTTTTTAAATATATTAAATAATTTATTGACAAGCAATCTGAATATACCTATAAGGAATTGAAACGTATATTCAAAAACAATTGAGAGATGTGTATTATGAAATCTGAATATACCTATATGGAATTGAAACATAGATGAAAGAGAGAATATAAGGATAATGATGGAAATCTGAATATACCTATAAGGAATTGAAACAGGGGTAGTTATACTTGAGTAAGCGTGCAATAGGGAAATCTGAATATACCTATAAGGAATTGAAACTTATTTTCTCCATGTGCAATATTTTCAAGTACGATAAATCTGAATATACCTATAAGGAATTGAAACTTCTACAATAAAAATACAATTTATGCAAAACAAGGTAAATCTGAATATACCTATAAGGAATTGAAACCGATGTAATTTGTAGCGTCTTTCATAATAAATCTTAACTCTGAATATACCTATAAGGAATTGAAACGCTCACCGTTTTTTAATATTTCAAATGCTTTAAGAAAATCTGAATATACCTATAAGGAATTGAAACGCAGGATTTGCGACTCTCGGTCTTTCTGTTACTGGAGACTCTGAATATACCTATAAGGAATTGAAACATGAAATCAGTTCCCGACTGATTCCAAAAAGAATCATACTCTGAATATACCTATAAGGAATTGAAACCGATGTAATTTGTAGCGTCTTTCATAATAAATCTTAACTCTGAATATACCTATAAGGAATTGAAACGAAAAATTTGTATTGAGGCATGAATGTTATAAAGAAACTCTGAATATACCTATAAGGAATTGAAACAGCAATTTAAAACTTATGGGGTTGTTTTTGCAGTTGACTCTGAATATACCTATAAGGAATTGAAACTCGTATATAAAATCTGATAAATATTCTATATACGGAAACTCTGAATATACCTATAAGGAATTGAAACACATATTAATATGAAAAATATTATTTATATTAAAAAGTTGATAATTAAATTTTATCTGTTATATTATTAATAAAACTTAAAAAGAAGGCGTTATGCGATTAGAAATAAAGTTAATATCTGACAAACCAATAATTCTGCCTTCTTCTTATGGAGCATATCAGCAGGCACTTATTTATAATCTTTTAGATAAATTTGATGCTGAATGGCTTCATGAAAGAGGTTTTAAATATGAGAAAAGAAATTTCAAGTTATTTAATTACTCAGGAATTTTAGAAAAAGGGATTTTTAGACCTAAAGAAAAAATATTTGTTTTTGAAAATAATATTAGTTTTTATATTTCTTCTCCGGTTAATTGGATTTTAGAACAAACCGCAAGTAATCTTTTAAAAAATGAAAGAGTTAGACTCGAAAACAATTTTCTTTTTATTGATTCGGTTGCAGTGTTGAAAAGAGATAAAATTGAAACTGAAACAATAAAAATAAAAGCTATTTCACCAATTGAAAATCATACGACTTTATTAAAACCTGATGGTAAAAAAGTTACTTATTATTATTCGCCTTATGAAAGAGAGTTTTCTGAGCTTACAAATAAAAATTTACAAAAAAAATGGACTGCATTATTTCAGCAAGATTGTTTACATAACATTGAAATAAAACAATTATTTACTGGAAATAAAAACGAAAAAATTCGTCTTTTTGGAACTGATAAAAGTAAAACAGTAGTTAAAGGCTGGATCGGTAAGTTTGAATTAAAAGGAAATCCTGAGTTTCTTCAATTTGCAATTGATACAGGACTTGGATCAAGAAATTCACAAGGTTTTGGAATGATAGAAGTTTTAAACTATAATGAAAATCGAAATTTAAGAAATATTTGTAATAAGGTGGTAAATATATGATAGAGGAGATAGTTAGATTTTCTAAAGAATTGGAAAAAAATGATATATATGAAATTTATGAGAAAAAAACGAATTTTTTTTCTCGACCAATTATTGTTATACCAATAGATCTTGTAAATAAAAAAATCAAAGTAGAAAATATTTATCTTGTTTTAAAAAAGGATAATATTAAATATTTTATAGAAGAAACTAAAAAAAATGCAATAAATAAGAAGTATTGTGAAATAAAAAAAAGTGATTTAAATATAAAGTCTTTTGATGAAATTAATCAAAAGTTCTTAAAAATAGTTAAATCAATAGACCGTTTTTTAAATCGTATAAATACTAATACATGTATTGGAGGAGCAAAAGGTACATTATCATATCATACTTTATGTTTTTATGGAAAAACTGGAGTTAAAGGAATTTTTTCATCAAAAGAAATTTTTAAAGCAAAAATTGAAATGACTTATAAAAAATTGTTGATAGAAAAAAGTATTCCAGATAATCTTAAAGAAAAATCTGCATATATTGATATTTTAACTTCTATATCAGAAAAATATGAAATAATATGGGAAAAAATTGATGAATATATAAATAATGTTGTAAGAGATAATAATAAAAATAAAATTAGTGAATTTACCGTTTTATTTGAAATTCCTAGTGAAAATTACAGTTTTTATAAAACTTGGTTTGATTTTTATTTTATGAAAAAGTTATTTGCCAAAGATGAGCCTAAAAAGTTCTTTGATAATTGTTATGTACCACAGACTTTTAATAATTTAAATGAAGGAAAACCTTTTTTAAGGCATTTAACTAGGAAAAATGATATAAATATAGTTGTTAGTCAGAATGATTCATTTGCTTTATATAAATTTGATTATTATATACCAAGATTGAAATTAAATCTTTTCCCTGTTTTTATTGTAAAAGAGTATAAAGATAAATTTTATCATTTATTAAAAAATAATTTAAAGAGGTTTTCTTTTCAAGAATATATGCAGAATATTTTTCAAAATATGAATCAAGATATTTTTGATTTTTATTTAGTAAGATATATAAAAAAAATCGATGCACCAAAAAAAATTCCAGCATATTTTGATATTGACTATATTTCTGGTTATAAATTGAATTTCAATAATTATCTTATATTTGATATTGAAAATATTATTAATGATTACTTTTTTGATAAAAGTTTAATGAAAAATTATTTTAATCCTGATATAAATCTTGATGATAAAGTCCTTATTTCATTGCTATATAAATATCGTAATATTATTTTTGATTTTTTTTATAGGGCGAAATATTTTTCTTTGAACCTTTCTATTATAAATAATATGTTTTATGAAGTTTTTAGAAATAAACTTAGAAAACTTTATAATGTAGAAAATAAAGAAGTTAAAAATTTAATAATTTTACCCTTAGAAAAATATAAAGAAATTAATAAAATTTTCGGAGGCAATTTTATGGAAACTATAGATAATATAAAGAATAAAGAAAAAATATTTGATAAAGAAAGTTTTGCTTATTTTAGTGGCCAATTAGTTTATTATTTGCTATCTCTATCAAAAGCTGGTAAAGAAAATAAAAATCATTCTATGGTAGAACCTTTTATCAATGTTACAAATTTGGGACTATTAGCTTTAAGAATAAATGAGTTGTTTTCGGTATATAAACATTGTATTTATATAAATAATTCGACATTTAATAATTTATACGCACAAATCTTATCTTATGTTATTGATAATGAAGATGAATTGTTTTCCAATCACATGAAATTATTTTTTTATACAGGCTATTTTAATAGTAAGGAAAATGTTATGTATAAACCAACTGGAGGCGGAAATGAGTAAAGATAAATTTAATAGCAGGTGTTATGCAATATCATTAATTGAAAGCAATAATAGCAATTTTAATGCTGATTTTACTGGTAATCCAAGAAGATTACCAGATGAAAAAGGAACAATATTTGCTACTGATAAGGTATATAAATATGCAATGAGAAGATTTTGGATAGATAATAACAAAGATGTTTTTGTATGGCGTTCTCACAATGATAATGGGAAATTGAAAACCCGTGAAGAACGAATGGAATTTATGAAAGAAAAATTAAAAAATAATGAAAATTTAAAAGAATTAAATGATAAAAAATCAAAAATAAAATCTGAGATTAAAAATATAAAAAATCCAACAACGAATGAAGGTAAAAAAATAAAAAAAGAGAAAGAATTAGAAATTGAAGTTGTTAACCAGAAAATAACAAAGTTTATTTTTTCAGAATGTATAGATACTAAATTATTTGGTGTGACTTATACTGGAAAAGATAATTCTATTGCTCTTACTGGTCCAGTTCAGATAAGTTATGGCGTGAATCGTTTAAATTCAAACACTAATTATATAGTGGATATTCTGTCACCATATCCAAACACGGAAGGTGAAGGCGAAGATGAAAAAGTTAAAAATCAAGGTTCAATAGGTAAAGATATGAAAAATCTAAAAACTTACTATGCTTATGATGTTTCTTTGAATCCTAAAAATATAACTTCTCATTATAGTGAAGATAAATATTTGAAAAATATTATGGCTTTAAATGATAATGATATTAATGATTTGAAAGAAGCATTAAAAAAATCTGTTACATCTTTGGATACTACATCCAAAAAAGATAGCGAGAATATAATGTTACTTTTTATAAAAATGAATGATTGTCAAGAATTTTTGCCGAGCATGAAAAATTTAGTTGATATTAATTATGATGAAAAAGGACAAGTTTCAGTTGATTTAAAAAAAATATTCTGTCTTTTAAAAGATAAAAAAGATAGTATTAATGAAATTAATCTTATTTATAATAAATATAAAATAGTTATTGATTGTGGGGATTTAAAAGATGAAAATAATTTTGAAGAAAAAGTTACTATAGATACTACATTATAAAGGGATGATTATGAATGTTTTTTCTTTTGATTTAGTTGGCGATTTTGCAATGTTCAAAAAAAATGATGCTAATGATATTATTTTTATGACTTATAATTTTATTCATAAACCTGCTATTTTAGGAATGATTGGTGCTATTATGGGATATTCCGGGTATTCCAAATCTGGAAATGGAAAAGACCCGGAGTATTATGAAAAGTTAAAAGATTTGTATATTTCAATAATTCCAAACTATTCAAAGCCACTTTCAAAAACCATAGTTGGGTTTAATGATTCAAGTGGACTTTCTTCGACTGATAGTTATAATAATGCTAATACATGGCAAGTGAGAGAGCAGATATTAGTTGGAGATTCTAAAAAAATAAAATACACAATTTTTATTAAAAAAGCTGGTGAATTAGAAAGTTGTATTGAAACAAATATAAAAAATGGTATTACAAAGTATCCGTTATATTTTGGGAAAAATGAATTTTTTGCCCATTACGAAAATTATCAAACTTATAAAGGCACTTTGATAAGTAATGGTATTGGGAAAATCGATAGTTTAGTTAAAATTGGTTTTGGTGAAGAGAATAAAGTATTGATAAATGAAAATTTGAATGATAGGGATTATTTTGACCATAATGAATTTGAAATATATAAAATATATGAAAATCTTCCGTATGATTTTGATGAAAACGGTTTTTATAAAAAAGATTTGTTTATTTTAACTAATAAAAGATTTGATTTTACAAAAATTAATAATATGTTTAGTGTAGAAAAAAATGGTCAGTGTCGTAATGTGCAATTTATTTAATTTTGATTTTAGTAAAATTGATGTATTTGCACATTCAATTCCTGATGATTGTAAAGAAAAATTTTGTGATCATTGTAATACTACTATTAAATATTATGATAATCTTATTGATAAATACAGCTTGAAATCCAAAATAGAAAATCTTTTAAATAATATTCTAGGTGAAAATCATACTTGTAAAATTGAAAATGTTCTTAATATTATTCGTGAAATTATTTTTTTGCATGATATTGGAAAACTTACAGATGATTTTCAAAGAAAATTAAATGGGGAAAATATAAATGTAACACATAGTGATTTAAGCTTTATTATTATATTTTATTGTATAATTGAGTTGAATTATAATAAAAAAATCGATTCAGTATTGACAAATGTTCTAATATTGCTTTCTTATTCTGTTTTAAAACATCATGGGAAATTAAAAAACATAAAAACAGATTTAGCATTATTTAATATTGAAAATAAAAAATCTAAAATAAAAAATATTTTCAATAAGTTAAAAATAAAACCAAATGATATATTACTGGATTTTACTTTTTGTAATAGAACTTGGAAACGTTGGAATTCTGAACCTTATGGTATTTTTTTTCATCGCTATATATCTAATAATTTTTCATTTTTTATATTAAGTAAATTAATTTTCTCTTTACTTATATCAAGTGATTATTGGGCAACTATGGAATTTATGAAAGGCGAAGAGTTTGATATAAATATATTAAATAAAGAAAAAACTAATAAAATTCTAAAAAAATTTCATGAAAATTCATCAGAGAATAATTTTAATCCAAATATTAACAAAAAAAAGGAAGAGTTTCTTAATTTAGATTTGGAAAAATTAAAAACAAATAATTATAAAACACATGATTCTTTAAATGAAATTAGATCGTTTCTAAATATAAAATCTGAAAAATCTTTAGAGGAAAAGTTGACTAACAATCCCGATAAAAAAGTTTTTATGTTAAATCTACCAACAGGTGGTGGTAAAACAAATATATCTTTGCGTCTTGCTTTGAAGATAGCTGAATTAAAAAAAATAAAAAAAATGTTTTTTGTTTTTCCTTTTATTAACATTATTGATCAAAATTTTGATGTTATTTCAAAATTTTTGGGTGAAGAAAATGTTGAAAGACTTGATACGAGATTTATTCCTGAAAATGATAAACTTGATGATGAATTTGATAATAAAGATATTTATGCTAGATTTATAGATAATCAATTTATGAATAAACCGTTTCTGTTTCTTAGTCATGTAAAGTTTTTTGATATGTTTTTCAAAAATGATAAAAATAGTAATTACAATTTCCACCAACTTTCAGATAGTATTGTGATAATAGATGAAATTCAAGCATATAATGATAAGATTTGGACAGAAATTTCAAATATTATTTTAGCTGCTAGTGAATATTTAAATACTCATTTTATTATAATGAGTGCAACCATTCCAAATATACAGTCATTGATAAATATGGAAGAGGAAATATTTGTTCCATTATTTGAAAAAAAATTTAATGAGCAGTTATTTTCTATTGAAGCTTTTAACAGGGTTAATATTAAATTTGATTCAAATTTGAATTTATATAATGATAAAAAACTTAATGTAGAAAAATGTATTGATATTTTAAATAAGAATAAAAGTAATAATAAGATTTTATTAGTTTTAAATACAGTTAGGGATTCTTTTCTTTTATATGATTTTTTAAAAGAAAAAATTGATGATAGATATAATTTATTTTTATTGAATTCTACTATTATAAAAGAAAGAAGAGAAGAAATATTAAAAAAATGTAAAGAGGAAGGAGAAAAAATTATACTAATATCTACTCAGTCAATTGAAGCGGGGGTTGACATTGATTTTGATGTTGGTTATAGGGCTTATGCTCCAATAGATAATATTGTTCAGGTTGCAGGCCGAATAAATCGTAATAATAAAAAAAAATCGTCAAAATTAGTAGTTTTTCCTGATGAAAATGCTAGATATGTTTACAGAGATTCTTTTAAAAGTAAAGTTTCTTTTAATGAAGATTATGTTAATAAATTATTCAAAAGTGGTGATATTAATGAATTTAAAGAAATTAATTCTTATTATAATATTGTTATTGATAATATAAGCCAGGAGAATCAAAATGAATTTTTATTTAACTCCAGATCAAATTTAAATAATATTAAAAGTTTATGTTTTAAAGAGGTAAATAAGGATATTTTTTTGATAAAAGGAGATACTATTAGTCTTTATATACCTGTAAATAAAGAAGCAATAGATTTGTGGTGTAACTATTTAAATTTTTTTAACGATGAATTGAATTATAAAAAAATATTGGAAATTAAAGAATATCGAAAAAAATTAACTAAATACTCAATAAATATATTCAATTATTATCATAACAATGTAAAAATTAAAAAATTTGTCAATGATGAAATAAAATATGGTTATTATTACTGTGAGAATTGGGAAAAATACTATGGTATTGAAAAAGGATTAGATGTAGATAAATTTAAAAAAACTATTGGTGAACATGAATTTGAAATAATTTAATATGAATAATTTTAAAATCACTGGATCTATTATTCAAGCATACTTAGTTTGTCCCAGACAAGCTTGGTTGATGAGCAGAAAAATATCAGGTAATCAATCTAATATATCAATTGAGATAGGAAGAATAATTGACGAAAATACCTATTTAAGAGAGAAGAAAGAAATTAGATTTGGTTCAAATATTTTTGATATGGTTAAAAATGAAGACGGAAAGATAAAAATAATAGAAGTAAAGAAAAGTTCTAAAATGATTGAATCCGCAAAAATGCAAATATTATATTATCTTTATATAACAAATTTTGATGCGGAAGCTGAAATTAGAATTCCAAAAGAAAAGAAAATTATTAAAGTTTTTATGGATGAAATAAATAGAGAAAAAATTGAAATTACTTTAAAAAATATCGAAGAACTTTTGATAAAAGAAAAAGCACCAACTCCGGTTATGTTGAAATATTGTAAGACTTGTTCTTATTTTGAATTCTGTTGGGCTTGATTTTTGGGAGTTTATATGAAAGAGACAATTTATATTTTTTCAAATGGCAGGTTGAAAAGGAAAGATAATACTTTGTTTTTTGAAAGTGAAGAAGGTGTTAAAAAATATATTCCTGTTGAAAATGTTAAAGAAATGCTTGTTTTTGGAGAGATTGATATTAATAAAAGAGTTCTTGAATTTCTTAGTCAAAAAGAAATTATGCTTTCATACTTTAGTTATTATGGTTATTATATGGGAACTTTTTATCCTAGAGAACATTATAATTCAGGTTATATGATTTTGAGACAGGCTGAAAGTTACAGTGATTTAAAAAAAAGGTTGTTTATTGCTAAACAGTTTGTTAATGGTGCTATTGAGAATTCTTTGAAGATAATGAAATATTATAATAGAAGAGATAAAGATCTTGTAAAAGAGATTTCTGAGATGGAAGATATTTCTGATAAAATCTTTAATTCGGAAAGTGTTGAAAATCTTATGGCTCATGAAGGTCAGTCAAAACAGGTTTATTATCAATGTTTTAACAAAATTATTAATAATGATGATTTTAAATTTGAAGCTAGGACGAGAAGACCTCCAAAAGATTGTATTAATGCTATGATTAGCTTTTCTAATTCAATGATTTACAATTATTGTCTTAAAGAAATTTATGAGACTCATCTTGATCCTAGAATTGGTTATCTGCATTCTACTAATTTTAGAAGATTTACTTTGAATTTGGATGTTGCTGAAATTTTCAAACCTGTGATTGGTGATAGAACTATTTTTTCATGTATTAATAAGAGGATTATAACTGAAAAAGATTTTGAAATGAATTTGAATGGAATTGTTATGAATGAAAAAGGTAGAAGAAAGTTTCTTGAACAGCTTGAAGAACATTCGACTCAGACTATTAAGCATAAAAAATTAAATAGAAATGTCAGTTATAGAAGATTAATCAGGATGGAATTATATAAACTTGAAAAACATTTTCTTGAAGAGGAAGAGTATAATCCATTTGTTATGGATTGGTGATGGAATGTTTATAATATTATATTATGATGTTAATAAAAAAAGATGTGGTAAAATGCTGAAAACTTGCAGAAAGTATATTCAATGGGTTCAGAATTCTGTGTTTGAAGGGGAGATTTCAGAAGCTAAATATGAAGGTTTGGTTTCTGAGTTAAAAAGAATTATTAAAAAAGATGAAGGTGATTCGGTGATTTGCTATAAATTTAGAACTGAAAAATATACAGAAAGGCTAGTTTATGGTAATGATAAAAAAGATGAGATTAAGTTTTTGTAAATATTGGAATTCAGGATTTGTTTTTAACCCCCACCCCCCCCAACTCTTAACCCTTTAACCTTAATTTCTTTTATGTTATAATTAATTATGAAAAAAATATATTACTTTACTGGAACTGGGAATTCTCTTTATATTGCTCAAAAGATTGCTGATGGAATTGGTGATGTTGAGCTTGTTGCTATTAAGGATGAAATGAAAAAAGATTGTATTGTTATTGATTCTGATTTTACTGGTTTTGTTTATCCGGTTTATTGTTTTGGTATTCCTAGAATTGTTAGGGATTTTTTTGTTAAGGCTGAGTTTAAATCATCAGGTTACTTTTTTTGTGTTGCTAATGCGGGTGCTCCTAAGTATGTTCCTGCTAATATTATGAGCGAAAAACTTCTTAAAAACAAGGGTGTTTCTCTTGATTCGGGTTTTGTTGTTGCTATGCCTAATAATTATATTCCTATGTCGGCTGCTCCTTCTGATGAACAGATTAAAATGATTATTGCAAATGCTGATTTGAAGATTGCTGAAATTATTGATTTTATTAAAGAGAAGAAGTGTGGTTATGTTGAAAAGGGTTTGTTTTTTGTTCGTTTTGCTCATAAATTTGCAAATTTCTTTTATAAGAGTTTGAAAAAAGCTTCTAAAAATTATAATGTTTCTGATAAATGTAATTCTTGTGGTGAATGTGTAAAGATATGTCCTGTTGGTAATATTACTATGATTGATGGCAAACCTAGTTGGGGTGAGAATTGTGAACAGTGTATGGCTTGTTTGCAGTTTTGTCCTGTTGAAGCTATTGAGTATGGAAGGGGTTCTGTTGGTAAAAAAAGATATTGGAATCCTTTTGTTTGATTTTTATTTTTGGTTTTTATTAAAAAAATGTTGATAAGTGTTGATATATATGAAAAATTCTGATAAATATACAAAAAGATTTGTTTATGGTGATGATTAAAAATTGGTGTTTAAATTTTTGTATAAAATATCTGTGTTCATTAACTTTTCTTAATTATTCTGTTATAATGATATATAAGTTTTTTTGAGCTTAGATTTAAAATTATTGCTTAAAATTTGCTAATTTATTATTTTGAGGTGTTTTTTATGAAAAAATTGTTTTTTATGTTTGTTTTTATGTTTGTATTATCTATATTGGTTTTTTCAATAGATGATAATGAATTTGAAAAAATAAAAGATATGGTTCAGAAGCTAAAGCAGGGTGGAGTTATGGATTTACAGGTTACTTATGATTGGGGTGATGGTAATAAGACAAATCTTTCTGTTGAAAGTTTTTTAACTGATAGAGAGAGTCATTTTTATATAAGACCTGGTATTTACGATATAAATGTTTTTTTGACTGGTACTAAAGATGGTAAAGATGGTAAATTCCCGATTTATTCTAGTAAATTTGAATATCTGGAACAAAATTTAAAACATGATCTTGAAATAGATATTCCTGATGAAGTTAAACAGGGTGAAAAAGTTATTCTTAAAGCTGATTTTAACCTTTATGATAATTTGATTGAAATAAAAGCTGATGAGGATGAGCCTGAAAAAATAATTAATTATCAGTGGTTTTTTGATGATGAGTTTTCTCAATTTGAGCAAGGAAATCCTGCTGAACATACTTTTAATATTCCTAATGGTAATGTAAAACCTTATTATACGATTAAAGTTAGAGTTTTTTTTAAGTATAAAAATGCGAATGAAAATAATATTTGGAGACCTTTTGAATCGATTAAAGAAAAAAGAATTAAAGTAATTGCTGATTCAAAAATTGATATTATTGATTATTCAAAAATAATGACTTTGTCTAATGGTTCATTTGAAACTCCTTTTTTTATTACTATTAAGGATAATGCGTATCATAATGATAGGGAATACTATGAAAAAACTAACTTGTTTTATAGACCTATAATATATTTGGCAGAAAAACCATATAATATGAAACTTGTTGATGTAAAAAAAGTAAGGAAAAATTTGGAAAAATATAATATAATTATATATATGATTGAGTTTGATAAAATTAAGACTGAAATTTTGCGAACTCAAAAAGATGGTAAAATTATTGAGTATATGCCTGTTATGATCAGAATTAATGATCCACAGGGACTTTATGAAAAAAAAATGAATGTTGTTGTTATCAGGGGGTAGTATGAAGCAAAAAAAAATAATGAAGTTTATATGTTTGTTTCTGTTAGTGTTTTCTATTAATATCTTTTCTGATTCTATTGCATCTAAATCTGATTTGAAATCTGTTAGCGATGCTGCAATTAACGGTAAAATTGATATTACTGAACATTATAGAACTATTAGTATGAT
>JALOAF010000022.1 GCA_023228925.1 Candidatus Absconditabacterales bacterium
ATTATGCGAGCTTTATTGAAAAATAATACACAATTTGACCATAATTATCATCTTTTAACTACCTAAAATTCTTTATTACTCTTGATTTTCCTTATAATAGGACTTTGACAGAAAGAGGGGGATAGGGGGAGATTTCAGAAGGAAGAGGGGAAGATTTCTCGCAAGATAGAGCAATCCATCGAAGTCTTTTCGAGGCAAGCGAAATGACAGTAGAATGATAAGGCGGTTCAAAAAAGATGATAGTTTTTTTAGATTTTAATCATGTCTATGTTTATAATATCATTAGCGATATTTACATTTATTTTGACAGTTTTTGAAAATATTTTTTTGGCATTACTTTCATTAATTTTAATCTTGCTTTGGTCTTTGATTAGCGAAAAATTCAAAAAAATTTCTCGTGGATTCTTTTTTATCATATTGGCATTTTTGATTTCGACAATTTCTGTTTTTTTCAAGAATTACAAATATGATCAGAAAATAAAACCTTTGCTGAACACGACATGAACGATAGCAAAAAACATGGACGGACCTGTTTGAAAATATTTTGTAGGAACTGGAATAATTTCTGATATTTATTCTTATCAAAAATACGTTTTCCAAGATAATTTTGGGCGTGAATATTTTTTAATCTCTTCCAAAACTTTTGAAATTTGAGATATTGTCTGGTTAAACGGGAATGTATCTTTGGCCTATACAGGTGCTGGAAATATTTTTGATTTTCAGAAACAGTGGAAAGATTTTTCTAGCAAGCCAGAGCTTTCTTGATTGTTTAATTATGAATTTAATTATTCCAAATGGTTGATGATGAAAGATTTTTATGGGACAATTTATGGGCAAAGCTACATAGTTTTCAAAGACAACTGCGAATATAATCGTTTTGCTGATGAAGAAAAATTAGCAATCTCAGACTCTGATAAATCAAATTCGGCAGAACTAGACAAAAATATTTCAAACTTATCAGCAGAGTTTCAGAAATGAAACTCTCAGACAAGCAAAAATTCTCAATCATTTTTGTGATCAGGAGATTTTTTTGACGAAAATCAGTCTTCAAAAGAACTATGCAAAAGCCAGATCTCTTTTATCCAAAAAATCAGGAAAGCCTTGCAAAGAGCAGTAATTTCTGCCTACGGAGAAAATAAACAAGCTGGATTGATTTTGTGAATGTTGGTTTGAGATAGATCCCAAATCCCACCAGACGAATATCAATGATTTATCAACTCGGGACTAGTCCATATCATCGCAGTTAGCTGATGAAATATCATTATGATCGTAGTTTTTTTGGGAGCAGTTTTGTTTTTTCTACCTTTTTATGCTAGGAACGCAGTAAGCTTGCTAACAATTATTTTGTATTCCATGGTCTGTGGACTAGACAGTTCCGTTTTTAGAGCGACAGTGATGTGATGACTAGGAATGTTGGCGCTTTTTTGGTGAAAAGAAATCAATATTTGGAGAGCGATGTCTGTTGCGTTTATTATCATGTTGATCATAAATCCATATTTTTTGACATACGATGTTGGATTTTTGCTTAGTTTTTCAGCGATTATAGGGATCATTTATTTTTGAAAATTGATAGCTGTTTTGCAGAAAGCTTTGGAAAAGAAAGAAAAATCAGAGCCATTTTTTGATAAAAAAGAAAAAAAGAGATCGTTTTCACTAACTTCAATCAAAAAAGCGATCCAAAAATTTCTCAAAGAGTTTGTGACTCCTACGGTGGGAGCTACTATTGGAGTTTTACCAGTGATGTTGTTTTTTATGGGAACGACTAATCTAACATGAATTATTGCTAATTTTTTGGTTGTTCCTATTGTTGCGGTGGTGATGATATACTGATTTATTAGCACGGTTTTGTTTCAAATAATTCCACGGAATATCCGACTTTTGCCAGAAAAATGGTTGTTGAATTATGTTTATTTGATGTCTGATTTGGCGCAAGAGTTTTGAATTTATTTGCATGCAGAGGGAACTTGGATCAAGTATTTTTTGTTAGCTTTGTTTATTGTTTGGTTGTTGTTGGTTCGTCATCGTAGTAGCTAGAGAGTCCCTGGGCCTGCTAATTAAATAGTTAATTATTGTTCAAAAATCAACACAAAACAAATATAATTAAATTAGCTAAGTAGATTAAAAAATAATACAAACACAAAAATGTAAAAAAAAGGACAAATAACTCAAAAAAAACATCAATTTTATTTCAAAACAACATCTACTTATTTTTTAATTTTATAAATTTTTAATTTTTTCTGATTTTATCTTGATTTTTGAAACTATAATATTAAACATATAGAGAATACTTTTCGGCAGTTTTTTTGTTATTTTAATCTGTTAAAATTCGCTCCTGTAGTTCAGCTGGATAGAATGGCCCTCTCCTAAGGGGCAGATACAGGTTCGAGTCCTGTCGGGAGTAATTTAGATTTGTAATACGATTTTGTATTACTTTCAACATTCTAAAACGGCTAATATCTGTATGGTTTGTTGAACAATTATTTTATTTTTTAATTATTAATTTTATGACAAAAAAGAAAACTGAAAATCTTTTTCAAAGACACGAAAAAGACACAGGTTCTCCTGAGTTTCAAATTTGAACTTTGACAGAAGAAATTAGTCTCTTACAATGACATTTACAAATCAATCCAAAAGATTTTGATGCAAAAAGGTCTTTATTAAAAAAAGTAGCAAAAAGAAGAAGACTTTTGAAATATATCAAAAATCAAGATCTTGATTCTTACTCAAATGTTTCCAAAAGAGTTTGAGTAAAAGTATAATAATAGTTTTTTAACTATTATTTTTTAGTTGTTATCAATAAATCTACAACAACTAATAATGTAAAATTTTTATTTTTTAATTTTTATATCGTAATGGATTTACAAAAATTTACACAACAACTGCAAAGTTGAGATATTTCTATACCTTTAATCAAGGAATGAAATAAAGTAAAATGAATTATTTTAAAGAAAATAGAAAATGGAATATTAGTAGAATGTGATGGCTGAGCTTTTACATGAGTTATTCTTTCAAAAGAAGTAAAAGAATTGGAAAGAAGTGATTATGATTTAGCTCCAGGTAGAGAAATTGAATTGGAAGTAGTAAACACAAACATCAGACATGAAGACGGTTATTATATTGTTTCAGTTACAAAATTATTACAATATGATGTTTGGAAATCAATATTAGCAAAATTTGAAAAAGATGAAATTATCAAAGTTGTTCCTACTGAAGCAAATCTTGGTGGATTGTTGATAGATATGCATGGAATTAAATGATTTATCCCTCTTTCTCAATTGGCACCAATTCATTATCCAAGAGTAGAAGATGGAGATCAAGAAGCTATTTTTGATAAATTGTTGGAACTTATAGGAAAAGAAATATCTGTAAGAATTATAAATATTGATGAAGAAGAAAAAAGAATTATTTTATCAGAAAGAGAAGCTTTAAAAGAAGAAAGAGACAAAGTTTTGGCCGAATTAGCTGTTGGAAAAATATTTGATTGAGTTGTTTCAGGAGTGTCTTCTTATGGGCTTTTTGTGACAATTGGAGGTACTGTAGAATGATTGGTACATATTTCAGAAATCACTTATTGACATGTTACCAATATTGATAGACTTTGAAAAATCGGAGATAAATTACAAGTAAAGGTAATTTGACTTGAAAACGGAAAAATATCATTATCTAGTAAAAAACTAAAAGAAGATCCACGATCAGCTCTGCCAAAAAAACACAAAGTATGAGATATTATCGAATGAGAAGTTGTGAGATTTGTACCTTATGGTGTATTTATCAGAGTATTTGAAGACATAAATGGATTGGTTCATCTTAGTGAATTATCTCAAAAATCAGTACAAAATCCAAACGAAGTAGTAAAACTTTGAGAAGTAGTAAAAGCAAAATTGATCTTATTAGATCCAAAAAATAGAAAAATTTGATTGAGTATGAAAGACTCTACTCCAAGTGTAAATAGCGAAGAAAAAACAGCCAAAAAAGTTACAAAAAAACCATCAAAAGGTTTGGAAGATGTAGTAAAAATGCTAGAAGAAGAAGGAGAATAATACAATCAACTATTCACAATCTATTGTGAATAATTTACATAATCTTATTTAAAAATTTGTCTGACAATAATCAAATTTAGTATTACAAAATTTTTCTTTATTGTTTCAAAATACACATATACGAAGTTGGACTTTGTGAGGCAACAAGGCCAGCTTCGTAGAATTATTTTGAATAAAAAAAATTTTCAGCAATATTTCTATTTTTGAATAGCAAAACAATTTAGCTGTATTTTACACTAATTTTTTTTGTCTTGAAATTTTTGAGCAATTATAGATAGTAGAGTAAATTATTTACATAAATTTATGTAATAATTTTTATTGATTTGTTTGATAAAAAAATAAATGCTCAGGTGGTGGAATTGGTATACACGTATGCTTGAGGTGCATATGCCGAAAGGCTTGGGGGTTCGAGTCCCCTCTTGAGCAAAAAAGATTAGACTTTTATTGAAATATTATTATATAAAACAATAGTTTATATTATTAAAAACAAAAATGACTTTACAGGACAAATTGTTTGCTGATTATATACAAGCTATGAAAGAAAAAGATCTTATCAAAAAAGCAATATTAAACTATGTAATCGCACAAATAAAAAACAAAAAGATTGAATTGCAAAAAGATTTGGAAGATGGAGAGATAATCAAAATCTTGAAAAAAGAAATCAAGTCTTTGATAGAAGCAATATGATTTTTGGAACAAGCAAATAAAGTAGAAGAACTAAAAGAAGAATTAGCCAAAAAACAAGTATTGGAGCAATATCTTCCACAAACAAAATCAAAAGAAGAAACCAAAGAAATAATTTTGGATTTGATCAAAGAGTTGGGAGTTAGTGAGCTAGCAAAACAGAGATGACAAATTATGTGAGCTATTAAATCCAAATACTGAGAAGAAATTGAATGATCTGTAGCAAATGAAATAATCAATGAAATGTTGAAATAGTTGCAATAAATTTTATTTTATTATTCATAAAACAATCTATGAAAAGAGTCGCTATAAAAATATTTCTCTCTACTTTTGTTGTTTGAATTTTTTCTTTGTGATTAAATATTGTTTATGGGCAATCTAATAATGTAAATGATCCGAACCAATGTAGTACAGTCACAAACTACAATCCTAATTGATATTCAAACAATTCAACAAACTGAACAACATATACAACTGCATCAGGCTCTGTTTTACAATGGTATATAAATAACGAGAATGCCATTAGATTCGCTGCTTCATGAAACCAATATAATTCTTGAGTTTGTATAAACAGTTATACTAATGGAGGAAATGCAGAACTAACAGGATGGAAAAAAGATCTTTGTGGAAGCAGTACAAATCAACTAATCACTCATCAGACAAGCTTATTTAATGCATATAAAGTACAAAAACAACTAAATGCAAATAATTGGTGATTTTGAACACATGAGCAGGTATGGCAATTACAAAATTTAATGCAAACAGCTAATTGTCACAACAATAGAGACTGTAAACTATGAGTTAATACAATATCAAACTTTCTTTTTTGTAATGTTTGTAAAGCTATAAATAGCGGTTGGATAGAATTAAGTTCCTTTAATCCAAATAAATGTGATGAGTGATATAAACTAACAGATGACGACTTGTGTTGTGAACCACTGGAATGTAAAGCCCCATCAATCACAATAGATTGACAAACAAATAAGACTTGATATTCTGGTAATAATGACTTAGCAGTAAAAATAGATTATTCAGAAAACAATGATTGAGCTATAGCGTTTAATACATGAAAAATAACAATTACATGATGATCTGGCAAGGATTTTCAAACAAACGATAAAGTAATAAAATTTACATTAACTCCTGATAGTAATTCAAATAAAATAGAAATTGATGTAGAAAATGGTTGTGCTACTCTAGAGACACAACAATGTTCATGAGCTAAGATAACATTAAATCGTGATATTCCTTGTCAAGATAAAAAAAAATGGGCTCAATGTACTAATTCAGGTGATTTTTTATTAAGTGGAGATGCAACAGACTTAAGTGCTTTAAATGGACAAAAATGTAAATTAGAATGATATGACAATAGTGGCTTAGATTTTTGTCCTGGATGCGATTTTATAAAAAAAAGTGAGAAAAGTTGTGAAGAATCTCACTGATCTTGACGATATGAAGATACTAATTGATGTTGTGTAAACTGTGGATCGGATAAAAAATGGGATAAAGATAATTGTGTTTGTATAAAAACAAATGCTGACTGTGAATCCAAATGAGAAAGATTAAATGAGAAAACTTGTAAATGTGAATGTGATCCTACTAAAAAATGTTGTGGAATTTTATTGAATACTGTAGTTCCATTTATTGGAGATTGTATAGAAATGACCACTCAAAATGATGTGTCCTCATCAAACGATTCTAATACAAGTACAGTTAATCAACTAAACGCCTTTCCGTTTCTAATGATGGGTTTAAGTAAAATCGTGGTTACAGTTATTTTGATATTTTCATTCCTAATTATAATTGCAGCTTGATTGATGATGACTACTTGAGTATACAGTGAACAAAACTACAAAAAAGGTATGGAACGAGTACAAAAAGTTGTTGTTGGATTGATACTACTTTGAGCATCTGGACTAATATTAAAACTAATCAATCCGAGCTTTTTTGGAGGATAAAAGGAATGATAATGTGTAACAATGGTACTCATAATGACAGTAGAATATGTCATCTCGTTTGTTATTGTTGCAAGAGATCTAATAGTATTAAAGGAAGATTTCTCGCAAGGTAGAGCAATCAAAATGATAGTAGATGGATTCTTCGCGTTGCTCAGAATGACAATTGCCTTATGTCATCTCGAGTCGTTATTGTTGCGAGAGATCTAATAGCATTACAGTAAGATTTCTCGCAAGGTAGAACACTTCGAAATGACAGTAGATGGATTCTTCGCAATGCTCAGAATGACAGAGGATTTGCAAAAGATCCCCCAACCCCCTTGTTAAGAGGGCTAGCTCAGAATGACGAGCTATTCAAAACAACAGTAAAATGTAAATTATATTTTAACTTTTAATTAAAACTAAAATGGTGAACATTAAATTAGAATCTGAATGATATTTAATTGAGAATAAAATTCTTTTTGGAGCAAGTGTTCCACACAAGGATTATATTAATTTTGCGATAGAAATTTGAGAAGATATTGTAATAGAAAAACTAGCTTATTCTATCATAGAATACCCTGGAGAATATGATATTGACGGAATTTTCATTAAATCTTTTTGATCAAAAGATGGAAAATTAAATTATGTTTTTACTATAAATAATAAAACAATAGGACTTATTCAATCTCCTAAAATATTGGAAGAAGATGATATAAGGTCTTTGGATGCTTGGTTGTATTTGGATGATGCTGTAGAAAAAAAACTTGAACAATTAGAACTTGAAGGGAAAAAATTTAAACTAGATGCTGAAGGTGGAACATTGAAAATAGAAGAAAAAGAAAGCGAGCATGCAGAAATTGTTGTTGAAAAAGAAGAAGAATAAAAAATATTTTTTGGAAATCTATTGTTAGTAAATTTGTTTAAGTGTTTTTTTATTAAAAAATATATATAAGAGTTATTGAAAGAAAACAAAACACACAAGTATAATATTTTCAGTTGTCAACTACTCTTTATTTATCAATAAAATTCCATCTCATTCTTCCATTTCAATTTCTTTATAAATTATTTGCTTTTTTTCTAAATATTCGTATAATCAAAACATCTTAGTTTTGTATTTAATTACATCATCACACACCAAAACACTTTTGGTGCTCAATATATCAAAAATATTCATTAAATAATTAGCATACTGACTTTTTTGTCAATCTACAAACACAAAATCTAAAGTGTTTGGAATTAGTTTTTTTATATCTATTTTCAAAAAATCAAAAGGGTATACAGTTAAATTTTTCAATTCATACTTTCAAATATTTTGTATTCCTTCCAAATAAGCACTGTATGATATCTCAAAGGAATATAAAACTCCTCCTCGCTCTTTGATCTTATTTGCTATAAAAATAGAACTATAAGCTACTGCTCATCCTATTTCCAAACAAACTTTTGGCTTATGTTGTTCCAAAAGTTTTGATAAAAAATTTTCAGTTTCTATGCTAATTATTGGAATGTTTCTATCTGTGCAAGATTTTCTGAGTAAAGAAAGATTCATGAGATAGTAAAAAGTAATATAAAAACTTTATTTTAATTTTAAATGAACAAAAACAATGAGTGAAAACAATTTATTTTGAAATCTTAATATTGATTTCAGCAAAAAAAACAAACAAAAAAGATGAAGACAAAATCAAAAGACAAACTGAGGATTGGATAAAGATCTGACATCTGAAGCTTTTTTGCGTCATCTATGAAAAAGCGAATTAGATGATATTCAAGACCCTTACAAACTAGTAAAAAAATGAGAAAAACCAGTAAAAATTTGAAGTTTAATGTGATTGGAGCAAGTATGACAATGTATGTTTGTAGAATATGAAAATGATCTAATTATTATTGATGCAGCTATGGAATTTACAACACATGCAAATTTTTGAGCAGATTATATTATTCCAGATATTAGTTATATCAAAAAAAATATCAAAAAACTTAGAGGAATAATTATCACACACGGTCATTTGGACCATGTTTGATCTTTGAGAGATATTTTGCCAGAACTTTGATATCCAATGATTTATACTACTCCATTGAGTCTTGGTATTATAAAGAAAACATTTGAAAATCCAAAAGATGCAGAAAAAATAAGATATAAAATTATAGATCCAGATATCGATATTTTGAAATTGTGATGCTTTACTTTAGAATTTGTTCCAGTAAATCACAACATTCCTGAAACATTAGCTGTGTCTATACATACCCCAAAAGGAATAATTTTTGACTCTGCAGACTTCAAGATTGATCATACTCCTGCTATTGATAGACCTGCAGACTTAGCAAAAATAGCAAGAATTGGAGCAGAATGAGTAAAACTTTATATTTGAGATAGTCTAGGAGCAAACAAAAAATGACGATCTATTTCAGAAAAAGAAATTTGAGAAAATTTGGACGAACTAATACAAAAAACTAAAACTAGAATGCTTATAGCTACTTTTGCATCTAATGTTTGAAGAATTATTCAAATTGTAAATAGTGCTATTAAAGCAAATAAAACTATTTTTCTGTCTGGTAGATCTATGGTAAACAATATAGAAATTTGTCAGCAACTTGGCTACATAAAAGTACCAAAATGATATATTCGTAAACTAAGTGAAGAGGTCGATACTTTCCCAGATGATCAGGTTTTGATACTTTCTACTGGGGCTCAAGGAGAAGAATTTGCTGCACTTACTAGAATGTCTAGAAATGAACACAATTTCTTACAACTTAGAAAATGAGACACTATATTGATGTCAGCGACTCCAATTCCAGGTAACGAATGATCTGTAAATACAATGATAAATAATTTAATTTTTAAAGATATCAATCTAATCACAAACGATGATATCGATGTGCATGCTAGTGGTCATGGCTCTATGGAAGATCACAAGCTAATGTTATCTTTGTTAAAACCAGAATTTTTCTTACCATACTTTATGCCAGCAAAAGAAAGATATGCTCATAAGCATTTAGCAATGGATATGTGAATGCCTGAATCTCGTATTTTGATGCCTATGAAAAATGGAGAAATAATTGAAATGTATGATGATGTAGTGCTAATTTGAAAAGAAAAATTAAAACTGGATACTGTGATGGTAGATGGAAAATGAAAATGACATATGTCTGGAGAATATGTGATCAAAGCTCGTAGTATTATGGCAGAAGATGGTGTGCTTGCTCTAATTTTCAAGGTAGATGCAAAAACAAAAGAATTGGTCGGAAATATTCAAATAGAATCTAGAGGTTTTGTTTATTCTTCTGAAGTTAAAGATATCCACACAAAAGTGGTAGAATTTGCTAGAGCAAAATATATAGAAAATTCAAAAAGAAAAATGCAAGTAAAAGATAATTTAAAAATTTTGAAGGAAGATTTATGAGAATTTATTATGCAAATTATTGGTAGAGTCCCTATGGTTATGCCGATGTTTGTTTATATCAACAAAGACTCCAAAGATGATATAAGTAAAGATGAGGCAATTCTTGGAATGACACTAGATGAACAAGGAGGAACCTAGTCTGCTAAATAAAAAAACTGATAGAACTTTAATTTAAAAAGCTATCAGTTTTTTTTATATTTGAAAATTGTAATAGTTGTAGCTACTAATCTTAAGTTATTTTTGTTTCTTTTCATATCTAATAATAGCTTTATCAACATATTCATAGGCCTCTCATTTTGTACCAAATCCATGAACTACTGTGTGTTCATATTTTTTTGTTTCTAACTTTTTGTATTCTTTAAAAAATATTCAAAGTTCTTCTTTGATATGTTTTGGTATATCATTGATTCATTGGTATTCATCCCAACGAGGGTCTATTTTATGGATAGGAACAGCTATCAATTTTGGATCTTGTCATTTTTCATCTACGACATCCAAAACACCTAATAATCTTGCTTTTATTACACAGCCACTAAAAGTGGGATAAGTTCACAATAAAAACACATCAACAGCATCTCAATCTAATTCTGTAGTACTTGGTATAAATCAATAATCAAAAGGATAAAACATACTATGATGTATTACACGATCTAATTTAAAATAACCTCACTCTTCATCATATTCATATTTATTGGTTGATCATTTTGGTATGTCTATAACTACATTTACGATACCTTCTTTTTTGTCATGATAAGCAGGAATTTTTTTGTATAAATTCATTTTTTCTTTTAAAATAATAAAATTATAGAATTTACTTATAATAAAAGAGAATTCTTTTGCAATTTAATTTTAATTTTATAGACTAAATTTGATTTAAAATTCTATTTATAGATTTATGATAAAGCATTTTCCCGTAATGTTGAACGAAGTTTTGGAATCAGTTCCAACAAATTGTAAAATAATTGTAGATTGAACATTAGGACACTGATGACACTCAAAAGCAATTTTAGAAAAAATTTTTAGTATAAAAAAACTTTTGGGATTTGATTTAGATCCAAATATTTTGGAAGATACTAAAGATAGATTAAAAGAGTTCTGAAATAAAATAGAATTTATTTGATCTTCTTATGTAAATGTTCCTAAATTTTTATGAAAACAAAAAGCTGATTTTATTTTGCTGGACTTAGGAGTAAATATGGAACATTTTAAGGACTGAAAACGTGGTTTTTCTCTGAATTATGATTCGCAACTTGATATGAGGTTTGATAATAAAAATTGAAAGTCAGCTTATGATATTATTAACAATTATTCTGAAAAAGAGCTGACAAAAGTTTTTGTAGATTATGCAGAATTTTCTATTTTGAAAGCAGAAGAAATTGCTAAAATTATAGTCACAAAAAGAAGAAATAAAAAAATAGAAAGTACTTTTGAACTAAAAGCCTTGCTAAACCAAGTAGGTCTTTGACAAAAAGCTAGCACTGTAATTTTTCAAGCAATTAGGATTGAAACTAATAAAGAAATTGATAATCTAAAAATGTTGTTGGACAATCTTCCAACAATTTTGTCTGAATGATGAAGATGTGGGATTATTACATTTCATAGTCTAGAAGATAGAATTGTAAAAAATTATTTTAAAGATTTATCTAAATCTGGCTTATTTGAATTAGTTTACAAGAAAGCAATCCCTGCAACTTATCAAGAAGTTCTAAAAAATAGAGCTAGTAGGAGTGCAAAATATAGAGTAATAGAAAAAACATTTATACAAAATTAAATGATTTAATGAAAAAGTTTGCTTTTATATCTACAAATTCAATTAAAGAATATTATAGTTTTTTGTTGAACAAACAAAAATCACATAAATTTATTATAGATACAATAAAAATATCTTGATTATTTGTGTTTTTAGCATTATGTTGATTTATTTATTTGCGTTTTGTTTCTTTAGCATCTACTGAATGATATTTTTTGAGAAAAGCAAACAACGAATTAGCTTCTATACAATTTAAACAAGAAATAGTAAAAACAGAAATATTGGAACAGACACAAAGAAATCGAGAAAGAATGTACTGAACCAATCAAACAAAAAAAATTATAGAAATTCGTCCAGAAATAGTAAAAGTTCCCAACAAAACTGAACTAAGTTATAAATAATATATAGCTTAAAATTTGGCTAAAAAATCTTCTTTGAAGAAGATTTTTTGTATTTGTGAAATTTCGCTATATATTTTTAAGTACATTTGAGACTGATAATCATAACCTGTATCCAAAGATTGATGTACACTTGTATATGGCCGATTTTTTATATTTTCAACCAAAGCCAGCCTAAGAGGCTCAAAAGCTACACAACTTTCAATTTTTTCAAGTTCCTCCAAATCTATTTTGTAAGATTTAAATCTTCAATTAAACACAGGAAGTCATTTGGAAGACAAAATATTTTCATTTTTTTTCTTAAAATACATAGCATAACTTACTTGTATTTTTCTCATAAAATCAGACAATTTGAGTCCTTCTTCTTGATTTTTTATTACAAAATAAAAGCTATTTGGTAATATGCTATAAGCTGAAATGCTTATCCCACTATGATCTAATATATTTGAAACAATATATAAAATAAAAGTTTTGTAATCATCAGAATTTTCAAACAAGATATTGTTGTTGAATCCTTTATTTGATATTAGATAATAAGTATTTTCTAAAAATTTATCACGATAATTTCACATTTTTAATCTAATTAATTAGATAAAAATTAAAATCTAAAATAACTTATTTAATAAATAGTATATAAAAAAACTTCTTCCAATCAAGAAAAAACAATTGACAAACAACAATTTTACCAAAAAACAAGAATTAAGTAAAGTTTTTCTTTTTTTGGTTATGAAATAGATTTCATTATCTTGATTTTCTTGCAAAAATATATATTATCAGTAAATATAATTTGTAAATTTATTTTATAATTGTTTTTTCATGGAAAATGTAATTATTATATGATCAGGCCCTGCATGACACACTTCAGCAATATATACGGGGAAAGCTTTATTGGAGCCTCTTATGTTTGAATGATTTATGGCTTGAGGTATCGCTGCATGATGACAGCTCACTACTACAACAACTATTGAAAATTTTCCAGGATTCCCTGATGGAATAGACTGATCTCAGCTTATGCACAATATGAGACAGCAATCTATAAATTCAGGGACTAGAATTGAAACCAAAACTGTTGATAAAGTAGATTTAACTACAAATCCATTCAAAGTATATGTCTGAGAAAATGTTTTTGAAGCTAAATCTTTGATTATAGCTACTGGAGCCACAGCAAAAAGGATGTGACTTTTGTGAGAAGCTCGCTATCGAGGAAGAGGTGTTTCTGCCTGTGCTATTTGTGACTGAGGTCTACCAATATTCCGTAACCAGCATATAGTCGTTATTGGTGGCTGAGATGCTGCGATGGAAGAAGCGATTCACTTAACTCATTTTGCATCTAAAGTGACTGTGTTGGTGAGAAGAGATGAACTTAGAGCTTCCAAGATAATGCAAGAAAGAGCAAAATCCAATCCAAAAATAGAGTTTTTATGGAACACAGAAGCAAAAGAAATTCTTTGAGAAAACAGCTGAAATATGACTTGATTGAAAATAATAAATAACAAGACAAATGCAGAATTTGTTTTAGAAGCTAAATGATTGTTTTATGCTATCTGACATACACCAAATACTAGATTTTTAGAAGGACAATTAGACTTGGATGATGCTGGCTACATAATTACAAAAGCTTGAAGTACACAAACTTCTATTCCATGAGTGTTTGCAGCTGGAGATGTTCAAGACAAAAAATTCCGTCAAGCTATTACTTCTGCTGGTACTGGTTGTATGGCAGCACTTGAGGCAGAAAAATATTTATTGGAAAGCGAAGATATAAAATAAACAAAAAATAAAGGCGATAGTTTGTAAACAGAATGGTTGATGAATAAAAATATAAATCGCCTAGCTAGATTGTAAAATAAAAATTATATAAACTTTTAATCTTTAATTAAATTATAAAATGTGAGTAGTACATGTAGAATGAATTGAACAATTTAAAAAAGAGGTCTTAGAATTTAAATGAGTGGTATTGATTGATTTTTGGGCAGAACGATGCGGGCCTTGTAGAATGTTGTGACCAATTTTGGAAGAATTAGATACAGAAAACCAATGAAAAAATGTAAAAATTGTAAAAATTAATGTAGAAAATCCTGAAAACTGACCTTTGGCTGGAAGTTTTCAAGTAAGTTCTATCCCTGCTGTTTTTGTTCTAAAAGATGGAGAAGTTGTCAAACCAATAATTGGAGTTAATCCAAAAAATGTTTATCAAGGGATTGTTGACGAACTCCTGGCTTAATAGATTGAATTATAAAATAAAAAATCCTGAATAAATCTCAGGATTTTTTATAATAAATATATTTTTAATTAATTTAATTCTTTTAATTTATTTTTAAACAAATAAATAAGGTAATCTATCATTTCTTTTTGTTCTCACTGTAATTTAATTTTAGAAAAAGAATCTACAATGTTTTGATACCTATTTTTTTGTTCTTGAAGTGAATATTTTTTTGATCGTTCATCTTTTACCACCAACATAATAGTGTCAATTCTTGTTTTTACTTTGGTACTTACAGTATAATTATTAGTTGTTGACACAATGGTATCTGACTTAGGAGCATTTTTATCTTCTATAATAACAAAAGCATCCATCATATTTCTTCAAGGTCCAGCAACATATTTTTCATCATAAATCATAGCTTTTGTTCATCAATTATCTAATAATATTGCATTATAACATTTAAATGTTTTTATTAAATAATCAGCTAAACTAGAAAATGTTACATTATCTACATATCACATATATATTGTTAAATTGTCTTCTGTGTTACAAATAAATGTTTTGTTTCATGCCTTTCATTGTTTTGGATCTGAATTCATTTTATTATTATTAACTGCTATATTGATACCATTACTTACCAAAGAATACATCATAATTCAATTGTATATATTGCTTAATCAAGGGTGATTTCGTTGTCAAGAACTTTTGTCCCAAAACCATCATGAATCAGGATCTCATACAACAGGTCTTCATAAAACCATACTTGAATTTCATTCTGTATCAAAACCAAAAACTGCTTGTCAGTTAGCTATATCTGTTTTCCATTTGGACATGAGCTTTCAGTCAGCAATTCTCAATTGATCTGTTGTATTTCAGTTACACGAAGAAGAGTATGCCTTCTCATTTGGACAAAAAAAACCTCAATTTATAGCCAATGGTTCTTTCAAATTATTTTTTTTATTCACTAGGTTTACTGACAGATAGTGGACTGTTATTTAATATATGCCCAACCTCTTCCCAGCCAGTTAGAAAGGCATAATTATAGCGGGCGGGCAAGGCAAAGACATACTTCGCATTACGGCCGAGTTCGCTAGGATTAATCGGCGCGGCTCCAATATGGAATTCTCCCGCTTGCAAATTATTCCATTGTTTGATGGTAAAAACCATAATCGGAATATCCTGCCGTGGATTTTGAGATGTCCATTGCGGATGGCGGATAGAAATTAACGACCCCCGCTCCACAATTGCGTATGGTTCAGGAGTATAACCTTCCCATTCATTTGTCACTATAGAATAGCTCTTCCAATTCTGAGGTAACTGAAAACTAAATTCGTATTCCGAATTGCTGTAAACAATTTCTTCTGGCTGGTTAACTTGTTGATTGACGTTTTCGTTCTGATCGACAACGGGTTGATTGTTCTGATTTTGGTTTTGTTTCACTTGTTGGAGCTGATCAATTTGGTTTTGCAACAGCGTAATTTGTTGTTGAAAGGATTGCTCAGCCGATCTTAAGCGAGAGGATTGCAAAGCGTAAACTACGCCGCCAACGACCAATGCTGTAATAACAACAGCTACAACTATTACCCAAATGTTTGTTGAATTTTGTTCTTGCGGCATGTTTTGTTCATTCATAATTTTGTTAGTTAAGTTTAAATTGACTAAATTATATCATAAGCTATGTTCGACCCGAAATAAATTGCCAAAAAAATCTTAAAAAATAAAAAAAAAGGGTCTAGAGTACTTTAGCAAAAATTTTTACATACTCTTTTAGGATTTTAGATAACTTATTATAAATATCTTCTCACTCTATTCAACAATTAAATCTAAATTCACATTCTTTCAGGTGTAATGCAAACTTTTCTTTACTTACTCCATTGAATTTAGCTAATCTTCTTTTACAATAACTTCGGAAACTTTCTATTCAATTAATATGTTGT
>JALOAF010000023.1 GCA_023228925.1 Candidatus Absconditabacterales bacterium
CTGTTTTTCTATGATTTTCATGAATTGTTTACACTTTTTCATCTAAATATTGGATAATAATAAAGAGGGATACCCTTTATTATATCTTTTTTAATGTGTAAACCTAATTGCTGCAATAGTAATATTGATTTTTCATAAATGTATTGACAAATTAAAAAAAAGAGATATAATTGCATCGTCCATTTAAATTATAATCTTTAAATTATAAACAAAACAAATGGAACAAAACAAAAACAAAAGAAGATTAAAGCAAATGTGTTTCGTTTTAATTTGGGGAATGATTCACATGGTAAATTTAGGTATAACTGTAGAAAGTAATAAAGCTTTCGCAGTAGATGTACCATTTACCACATTTCAAGAAAGCCAAAAAGAAAATTCTATTAAAATCAAGGAATCATTATCCGATGGTCTTTTTAAGTTTATAGATTTTATAAAAACAAAAGTATCAAAAACTAATTCGGAACTTTCATCAAAATCAAAAATTACAGTCAATAATTCTATAAAAGATGAACTGATTTCACAAGAATATTTTTCTGATATTTTGTATAGCAAAGACAGTTTTTACATCAATTATCTAGCAAAAGAAAAAATCATTTCTACAAGCCAAGAAAAATTTAATCCAGACAATTTCATTCGTTTAAACGAGTTATCAAAAATTCTAGTAAATTCATATCGTTATAAAATATGATATAAACTGGATTGAAATGTTGGATTATCTGATAAAAATTATTTTGACAAACTTATGCCAAAATATTACAATACAGCATATGAAATGTGATTATTAAATTGATTGGAAAATATAGATGATTATGAGAGATTTGTCTCTTATGATGATTTAGAGCAAATTCTACAAAACTTCAAAAGACAATATCCAGAATTGATAAATCTATATTATTTAGACCTTGATCAATCAATTATTACTATCAAAAGAGGAGATATTTGTAGAATAATATTCAAAACTTTAATGTTGGATAATGATAAAAATACAGATATAGCTTATCAGGATATTTATTATCATACAAATTTTGATGCAATTCAAACTCTAGCATCTTTAGGAATTACAAATACTGAAAATTCTAGATTTTATCCAGACAACAATATATCTCGTTGAGATTTTATTGTGATGTTTGTTAAGTCTTATTTAAAAGCAAATAATAAAAATTTAGAATTATCAAATATTAATTTTGATATAGAAGATTTAGATTACAATTCTAGTTATGCTCCTTATGTGCTTTATGCAAAAGAACACTGACTCATAGATTATCTATTAGAAGTAATTAGATCTAAAAATTATATCAATATTGAAAAAAGGATGACAAAACATGAGGCTTTTTACATAGTTTCAAATATTGCTAATATTAGTTTCGATTACAATATTTTAAAAGCAGATAAAGAGTTTATTTCTAGATGAGAATCTGCTCAAATTATGTTAGATGCTTTCAGCTTTTCCTCTAAAACTTGATCATCAAATAATAATTGAGAAAACAACAATATACCAAATAGCCAATTAGAAAAATTTGTTACAAATGTTAGATGACTCATAAAATCTCCAAAGTTATCTTGGATTTGGAGCCAAATATCTTAAAGTAACTTTTATTTATTAGTTTTTTTAATTTCAAAAATTATTCTCAATTTAGATTAACTTTGATAATCCCTATTATCAAGGGGGATTTTTTAATTAAAATTACCTTGTTTTTCATAGTTAAATAAATATCTTACACTCAAGTATTGTTTTATTTATATAAAGTTTTTTAATATGAATAATATGAAAAAATTTTCACTTATTACTTTTGTTCTGTCTCTCACAATGCTTTTATTTTTAAGTGCTTGTAGTCTCACTTGAAATGTTTCAAGAGGTTCAACAGACTGAACCATGAGTTTACCAAACAATGAAGTTACTAGTATTGTAAAAGATTTTGCAAAACAATTAAAAATAAAAGAGTCTGATATACAAGCAGAAACTTTCAAATGGTACAATCATGCAAGTCAAAATTATGAATGATATGATATAGAGGGATACTCCATTTCTATGACATGAGTCAAAAATGATGATATATTCTCTATCACCAAGTATTTTGATGGATGGATAACTGATCATCTTGGAAGTGATATTGATGGATGATTAATTTCATATATAAAAGATGATATTGTTTGTTATTTCTCTGCTTTTTATGAACAAGAAATACCTGAAGATTTAATTACTCGAGAATGAGATTGGAATGATGAAAAACACAATAAAGCTCGAAAAGCCTTCTACGAGATAGCTACAAATAAAATAACTTTAACTTGCGGGTTTTTACCAGAATGAATTGTATTATTTCAAGATTTATATTTTGATGCTATGGGACAAGAACCATTTCGAAATGCATCTATTAGATGAAATCATATTGCACGATTTGATACAAACTGAGCAAAGGATTATTATTTAGGTGAATTGCAAGCTGAATGAGATAGTCTGGTCTTTGACTGATGAAATGAGCTAAAATGAACAATCAAAAAGGCTAGCTGTGTAGATGATGCTATTTGAGAACAACATGATTATCAAGTTATATTTACAATTGAATGAGATGTAAAATTTCAATGATGTGCAGATAAAGTAAATTTAGACTTTGATTTAAAGATATGAGAAGAATGAACTTTGCTTGGTCTTGCCAAAAAAGTAAATTATAAATACCAATGAAGTCATAATATAAAAGATATGACTTATATGGTTTTGGATATAGTAAACAATTATTTTTATCTTAATATTCTTATCCAATCAAAGGATTGAGATTTTGAGTCATATAGACTCGTATTAGAAAAAGCAGAATCAGGTCGAAATGTGATATATGAATGAGGTGATGAAGTTGATCATGAAACTTGCGAAGAATTAAATCAATATGATAGTAATTTAATGGAAATGTTTTTCTTTTTTCATTGTCCCAGAGGATAGTTGCAATTTCAAATAATTTTTCAAAAAAGAAAAAGAGCTTTATATTTTAAAGTGTAGTTTTTAATTATAAAAACTTTAACATTAAAATGCTTCCAAGGTTTTCTTAATAGTTTTTTCAATTTTTGTTTGATTTATAACAAGCATATTGCCGCCAATAGGAATAGCATGTTTTCTAATTGCTTCTAATATTTCCTTGTGTTTAACCATTGTTTCCATAAATAACTCCTTTTTTTAATTTTTTACCAATTGATGCTTTTCTAGGAACAAATATAATAGTGTTTTAATTTTTTCAAAACACTATTAAATGTTTTTTACAAAAGTCAAATTCCTTACAACAAAAATACTCAAAAATTTGACAAAAAAAAGTTTTTTGATTATACTTGTAATATATTTATTATCTTACAAAAAGAAAATGTCAAAAATTACTCATCATCTCAATTTAAATTCCAATAGCATTGGAGCTCATTTCAAAAAGCATCATAAAAAGTATATCTTTGGCTTGATATCTGGAGCACTATTATACAAAGCTATGTCTTTAATATTAGCTAGTGTATTTTTAAATAATTTTAATATACAGCAATCTTTTGCAGACAATACAGAAATGCCCGATAACCCAGAAATAGAGTATACTGAAGAAAATAATTGAGAAGAAAACTCAGTAGAAGAGTGAGAGTATTTTGATTCAGAGGAAGAAATGGATGAGTGAGAAAATCCTAATTTAGAAGACGAAATAGAAGAAATAAATGATATTGATCCAGAAGAAGAAATAAACAATATCCATGAAAGTTCTGTTTGTGGTTTGTGAGATATAGGATTATTGTCTCCATTATCTTGAGATATTTTAAAATGAGAAATTGAAATTTCTTGGACTTATAAGAAAAATATTTGTGAAGAGATTCCACTTGTTGTAAAACTTCGAGATGCAAATACTCAGTATGTGAAAATTTGAGAATTAGAGGCTTGAGAAAATTCTTTGATCTTCGATAGCTCTTTACTATATTCATGATTTTATAATATTACAGGTTTAAATTCAACTGGCGAAGAAATTTTGCTTCATGCTTGAAGATATCCATGATTAAATACAAAATATTTTTCATGACATAAAATAGTAATATATTCTCAAGATATGGATGTGTTGTATGAATGAGATCATTTTACCATAGACAATGAAAGTCCATTTTTATCAGAAGTTATATTGACGACAGAATGACAGACCTGAAACTATATCTGATTAGGTAAAAAAGTATCAGTATCTTTCAGTGCTAATGAAGAATTATCATGAGTTGTTGTTAATATATTATGAGTAGATGCAGATTTAGAAGAAAAAGAAGATAATAATTACGAGTACATCAGTTATTTATCAGAACAACACACTTCTTGAAATATCATTTATAATGTTGAGTTTGAAGATTTAGCTGGTAATACTGGATATTACGAATGATATTCAGATATTATTTTCAAGAAAAAAGAACCACTTGTAAGAGATCTTGTTTTTTCTTTGTCTTGAGAAGATTTACAATTAGATTTGGATGTTGATGAAGAAAGTAACTTAGAGTTTATTTATGTTTTATCTGGTAATACAACATGATATACAATAAATTCTTCATATTGAACCTCTCATACAATATTATTAGAAGATATAAATGTTTGAGATTATTACAATTATTCAATTGCCATTAGAAATTTAGCTAATAATATATGATATATTTGATGATATTTCCAAATTACATGAGAGGATGTTTCATATGATTTTCAAAACATTAATTGATCAGATATGCTGGTTGGTATATGATTTGAGCCTAAAATTATAAATACAGACTCTATCTTAAATGGATTATTGATGGAAATAGACAAATTTAATTCTTGTAAAGAGTGAATATCAAGATTTAATACTTTAAATATTCCAGTTTGATTGTATCATGCTAAAGTGGAAATGCCAGAATTAGAAAAATCTTATGTAAGAAAATTAGTTAGCGCTTTCTCTATAGTACTTTTTGAGAGAGTAGAAAGTGCTGGATTAAATAAGGATCTTATAGATAAAATTACATCAGAATTCAACGACTTCCTTGTAATATTAAAATTAGTACAAGATGATGATAATCAATGTGAACAAAGCTTATCCAACTATTATATGTCAAGATTTAGAAATAATTTAATAAAATATAATTTAGCAGAAGAATAGTTTGTTATATTTAGAAAATTAATAAAGTTTATCAAACAATTTTAATATAAAATTCTTTTTTTAGATGTTTTTAATATTTACTATTCTCTTGTCTCCTTTTTTTTCAATTTTTACTATTAGATATTCATAAATATCCAATATTTCTATAAACTTTGGTCGTTCTATTGTAATATAATCATATTGAGAAATTTGATCATTTATTCATTTTTCCCAAACTTCATTTTCATTTTCTAATCTATACATATCTATGTGCAATAACTTATCATCATATGAATTCAAATAAGTATAAGTAGGGCTTTGAACAATATCTTCATTTATCCCCAATCATGTAGCAAATCCTTTTGTAAATAAAGTTTTTCAGGCTCATAAATCTCAGTATAATAAAATTATTTTGTGATTTTTTGCTATTGTTTTTCATAATTCAAACATCTCTTTTGGAGAACTTATAATCAATTCCATTTTATTTTTTCAAAATTAAAAGACAGCTTAGGACTTATGATCATTAATTATAACTTATAAAGCCATTATTTTATTATAAGTTTTCTTGCTTTTAATTCAATAAAACATAGATTTGACTTGAGCAAGCCAATAAGCTTGTAAACTTAATACAGCTTATCAGGTCTATTTAGCACAAGTGTATTTGTTAAGTTAGTAATTTTGTAAATTTATAACTTGTAAATTTTAAATACAAATATTTGTTTTATGAAAAAATTATATTTAATAGATTGATCATGATATTTATACAGAGCATATTATGCTTTCCCTGAAATGCCAGACAAAGATGGTCATAATACAAATGTAGTATATTGATTTTTTCGTATGATTTTAAAATTATTCCACGACAAACCAGATTATTTTGTAATAGCTCGAGATGCTCCTACAAAAACTCACAGACATGAAGTTTATCCAGAATACAAAGCTAATAGAGTAAAAGCACCAGATGATTTTAAAGCTCAAATTCCTATTGTTCAAGATTTAGTAAGAAAATTAAACATAGCAAATTTAGTTGTCCCTGGATATGAAGCCGACGATATTATTGCCTCAATAGTAAAAAAACAAAAACAAGACCCTAAAATACTTTGCAATATTTTTTCTGCAGACAAGGATTTAAAACAATTATTAGATGATAATGTTATCTTTACAGATCCAAGTAAATGAACAGTATATAACACAAAAGATTTTGTTCAAGAATTTCTGTTTCAACCAGAAAATATTTTAGATTATTTAGCTTTGGTAGGAGATAGTGCAGATAATATTAAGTGAGTTCCTGGGATATGACCAAAATGAGCAAGCACTTTGATACAAAAATATCAAAATATAGAAAACATATATGAGCAAATAGAAGAGATAAGTGGATGAATCAAAGAAAAACTACTTGAATGAAAAGAAGAAGCCTTTAAATCAAAAGATTTAATATCTTTGCTTAATGTTCCAGAAATAGATTTTGTAAACATAGAAGACTATAAATTTGATATAGATTTTAACAAATATCAGGATATTTTAATAAAAGAACAAAATTTTGTTTCTATGGAAAAAGCTCTTAATGAATTAAAAAATAAATTTCAAATGCCACAGCAAAGTACTCTTTTTTAGATTGAAAAATTTCTCAAATTTATCAAGTTACTAATTAACATTCAAGCTTATAAATTTGATTATTACCTCAACTCCACCACAATCAGTTGACTACCTCCAGCTAAACTATTCATCATAATATTATTGATCATTTCTTGATATTGTTGAATATTATTTTGTTTTAATACAGAGTAAAGATTTATATATTGTATCAAAACAAACCTTTCATCTTGAGTCAGACTTGCGACCATAGCTGATACATTTTCTGGATTTGATAAAAATACATTCATAGTATTTATGATTTTTGCTTCATCTATTGTTTTCCCATATACATCAGCGATATCAGATATTGCTTGTCCATTTGATACTCTAGCATTAAAAATTTGTGCTATTGTATTTACTAAGTCATTAGAATTTTCCAAGAATCTTGCAGCCGCCAATTGTGCTCTGATGTAAGTTAATTCATTTTTTGATTTTTCTCATAAAAAAGAACTTAATTCTTCATCATTTAGCTCAAAACCATATTTTGCTCATAAATTGTTGGAATAAAATAATTTTCCATATCATTGATCTATTAGTTGAGCTAACATCAATATGGAACCTTTTTCTAAAACTTTTCCATTTATAGGGTCAGTTTTTGCAAAAAATCTATGAAATAAAGATTCATTACCTTCTCACATAACTACAGTTGCTATATTTGGATCTATTACCAAATATTTTATATTTTCAGATCTAATTCTTTGATACATTTTACAAACATTTTCATCTGATCATTGTTCCCAAAACCAAGACAATCCACCATCAAATTTTATATTTTTTTGATTATCCAAAAAGTACTGTAGATATGTACCAGCGATTAAAACTCCATCATTATCGTTTCTATTTTTTGTATGTTCTATAAATTTGTTGTAATGAGGGAATTGCAGATCAAATACATCTTTTTGTGAGTATCATATTTTCACATTTTCCTCTATCCTTAAATCATCAGCTACTTCTGTGACTTTACCAACACTTTGTTTAAACCATAAAAATGGTCCACTTGCTCATTGGCTAGATATTCTGATTAAATTAAAGAACATTTGAACTATCATCCAAAGCCCTAAAATTCCGAGAGTTAGCACAAGTAATAATTTGTGATTTTCATCATTTTCTTTGTTTATTAAGTCCTGTATAAACATACTAACAACTAATATTGTTCGCATTATAAGACCAATTCCATACCAAAGAATTGCTCATCCAATTACTCGCCAAATAGCCCATCCAATAACGGTTGCAAAACTTAAGGCAAATAGTTTTTGATTTCTTCTGATAATAGAATAGATTAGTCCAAATACTGTAAATATAAACACAAACATCCATATAAATCCAATATCTGTATAGTAACTACTTAAATTTTGCAATGATCGATTGAATGTTATATTTCAAGGAATTATATATCTGTATGGAACAGATATTTTTCATTTTTGTGTATAAACACTATGATTTTCGTAATATTGTTTTAAATTTACTATATTTGTTCTCAAAGAACCTGAGTTTTCTTGATATTCTTCCAAGGTTTTTGTTATTAAGTTTTCTGCTTGTGATCAAACTTTTATTTTTCCAGACTTCAAAAATTCCTCCAGTTTTTCTAAATTACCAGCATTTATATAATCTTTATTTTTACACAAAAATCTAGCAGAGGAGTTTGCTCCATAACAAGTATTGTTTTTTGGATAAATGAGTCTTAGTAGACCGTAAGATAATGCTCTTTTATCAGTAAATTCTTTCCAGCCATATCACACATACCTACCGACATCTTCATTACCAACCACAGCTTCTTTTTTTCACTTTTCCAACTCTTCTTTTGTAAACTCTGTATTTAAGCATTGTTCAAAAGATAGCTCTCTATTGCTACTACTTATATCGCTTAGAAATTCACGATATTCACGATCTATTTCGTTTTGTGATTCTAAATCCTCAAAATTATTTGTCACCAACAATATTTTATTTTCTAATTCAAACTTTTTGTTTTCTAGCTTATCATTGTTCACCAAAAATAGGCCTTCAACAAAGTTTTTTATTCAAATATCTTTTGCTACCACTTGTTTGTACAGTACTCGAGGTCATTTAAATACAAGCAAACTCGCTACCAAAGATATTCACCAAACAACTATATAAGAAAATAATTTTTTCTTTGAAAATAATTCTTGTTTCTTATTTTTTATAAATAATTGAATTAATCATATTATAGTGATGATAGCTCAAATAATAACTACCCACTTTCACATACTAGATCACATAAAATCGACAGCATTTCCTGGTTGGAGTATTCACATCATACCTAGAGCTATTGTTCAAATTCCAAATCCAATTAGTGAATTTATCCATAACACTAACAACAAAACTCCAAAAACAACAATATCTATAAATGCGGTAGGTTTTGCCATACTTGCTAAAGCAAAAAAGAATCAAGACATTATAAGATATTTCAAAGATTCTATATCAAATAGTTTTTTACTTTTGTGTTCTGATATATAACGAATAAACACAAATCCAGAAAGTATTGCTAGTATTCTTAATGCCATTACTCAAAGGTCTGTTTTGTTGTCCACAAAAACCAAGAAGGCTCACATACCACTAGTTAGCCAGAGCAATAGTGTCATCCAGCCCGTCCCCAAAGACAAAGATTTGCTCAATTGTGAAAGTTTTAGTTTTTCTCCAAAATATTCTATTGCTTCATTTATCAATGCTAAACCAAAAAACAAAACTAAAGGTCATGATAAAAAATTCATGCTAACAGCTATAGTATCTGGAGATAACCAAGATCAAGAAAACACTTTACCAATACTAAACCAAAAAGCTATAAATGAGTGTCGTAAAAATGGTATTGTGCCAGCTGTTCATACATTTCATCGAATAATTCCAAAGTTTTCTGCTATTACTTTTGGTACATATAAGTATTCATGGTTTGCATCCCAAGCAGTAGAGTAAGGTATAAATGATAATTGGAATCCGTAAAAATAATATATAATAGAAAAAATTACTAGAATTAACATAATCCATTGCCATCGATTTTTTTTCAAATTTTCTAATTTAAATCCAGATAATAAGTTGCTAATAATATTTTTATCTTCTTTCAACTCATTTTTCATAAGCCAAATCATTCAAGCCAATCCCAAAAATATGATTCGAATTACTATTGGATGAAATAATCCAAATCCCATCAGTGTTTGACTAAGTAATAATATAATACCCAATCATAATCCAAAATTTAAAAACAATTCTTGAATTCTATTTTCTTTAAATTTTGTTATTTTTTTTGATAAAAATTTTCCCAAAGCCAATGTTCATACTACAAAATATGCTCATAAAATAAATAATAATAAATTATTTATAATAAAAATTACAAATCCAGATCATATTAGACCATCTTTAATTCACATGTGTAGCAAGCTAAATATCAACAGTCCAGAAATTAAGTAAATTATGAATTTTTTTAACGAAAATTTTTTGTTGATTATCAAATATAAAACTGGAACTCATGTAGCAACAATTGCAGAAATAACTGTTTTCCAATTTTCCCAAGAAGCAAACATACTGTTGTAGTAAGTATGATTTGCAATAAATTCTGAGTAAATTTCTACTCAAAATACCACTAAAACAACTAGCATAATAACTAAAAAGATTTTCTGACTTAAGCTTTTCATAAAATTTTTTTTAAATACTAAAACCATAACAAAGAAACTTTTACAAATATTCTATATTAATTCAATACAAACTACAATTTACAAGTTATTGTAAATGGATATTTCGCCTTACAGGCTCAATATGACACAGTATCGTCATTCTGAGCGTAGCGAAGAATCCATCTACTGTCATTTCGAAGTGTTCTATCTTGCGAGAAATCTTCCTGTAATGCTATTAGATCTCTCGCAACAATATTCACTCGAGATGACAAATCCGCAATAATATTCACTCGAAATGACATATTCTACTGTCATTTTGCTTACTTTAAAAAAACTTTGATGGAGTGTCATAACTTGTGAGAAATCTTGCTTTAATACACTTCCATTATTACTTTTACATAAAAACAAAAAATGTCATTGAAAATGGTAAAAAATTATAGAAAAACTTGAAATTGATACTGATAAAGTTATAATTTATATGTTATAGAAAATATGTTTTTAACAAAATTTATTTAAACATGAAATCAATATTCAATACTAGAATATTTCGAGATATTACAAATGTTGATTATCAAAAACATAAATCAGCAGTGATTTTTAGAGTTATTAGATATTGAGATTTTCAGGATTTTCTAAATTTAAAACAAATATATTCGCCACAAGATATAAAGGATTTTACAGATAAAAGATTAAAAGAATTGGATCTATGAGAACAAAAACTTTTATCTTTGCTGTATGCGAATGCTTAAACTTAAAATTTTAGAAGAAAGGACCAAGATATTATTCGACAAAATAGCCAAGGAATGATACGAATTTCCATTAGTTTGAGGCACAGGATTATCATTACGAATGTGACACAGAAAATCGATAGATTTAGATTTTGCTGTAGCTAGATTTATTTCCAATAAAGATATTGAAGTTTTCAAAAAAGTTTCCAAAAGATTTGAAATAGTTTATCAAAGCAAAGAACAAATCAATATGTTTGTTGACTATGTAAAAGTGACAGTTTTCTCATATTTTTATAAAAATCATTTTCCTAGTCAAAAATATAAAAAACTAAAAATTTGGGATCTCAAAGATATCGCTGTTTCCAAAGCTTTTACTATTGGTAGAAGAGAAGAATTAAAGGATTATGTTGATTTGTATTTTATTCTAAAAGAAAAAGTCTTGAGTCTAGATGAAATTATCAAATTAGCAAAAGAAAAATATCAATGAGAATTTTCAGAAAAGCTGTTTTTGAAACAGTTACTTTTGATAAACGAAGTAGGGGAGTGTGAAATTAAGTATCTTAGGGATCCAGCTACTATTTCAGAAATAGATGATTTCTTTAGGAAATTAGTAAAGGAGAAGATGGAAGCTGATAAAAGTAAGAGTATTTCAGGTTAAATAATATTTCAATAAAAAATCTATATTTTTTTATTTCTATTAACTGTTAAATTTTACATTTTTTGGAAACAAAAAGAAACAAATAAAAAAGTCTTGTCTTTATATTTTATATCAGTATATTAACAAAAAATGTATATTTAGTGATATAAAATTTTGAAATGAAAAAATTATTAAATACAGTTAATTATTTTACAAACTTTGATCTCTCAAAATTTATTAACAAAAAAAATGTTAATGTATATTTAGATAGATATAAAAAAAAGAATCTTGTTTATCGTATCAAACAGTGAATTTATGTAACGAGAGAAAGGATCGAATATATTGAAAAGTTATGAAAAAAGACCGAATATCTAAGCTTTTTAGCAACAAGTGTTATGGTTACTCCTAGCTATCTTTCTAGTGTTTATATTCTTTCTATCAACAATATTCTGACTGAATCTGCTTTTTCCATGACTATGGTAACTACAAAAAACAAAAAAGTTATTTCAAACGATTTTTGAGTTTTCAGCTACCAAAATATTTCAGAGGAACTTTTTCGATGATACGAAAGAAAGGAAGAATTCTGATTTATTTATTATCGTGCATATCCAGAAAAAGCATTATTAGATCGATTATGGCTCAAAAAGGATATTCATTATTCTCTTGACTATTTTAAAGAATTAAGATTAAATATTGATCTTTTAAACTTTAAGCGTTTAGAAAAATTTGTAAAACAATTTAATAGGAAAAAAATCGAAAAATGTTTTTATTATTTGAAACAACTAAAATGATTCTAGAAAACCTAAAAATAATGCTGGTCAAGCATTCTAATGATTCAAATGCAATACAAATTGGTTATCTCAAAGAGGTTATTCAAGCTGAAGTTTTAAATTACATTTATTCAAACGAAGAATATAGTAAGCTGATTTTTTATTGATGAACTGCTATGAGATTTCTGCTAGGGTTAAACAGACTTTCCGAAGATTTAGGTTTTGTATATTCTTGAGTATTTGATTATCAAAAACTAGCAAATGATATATCAGCATATTTTTTATCAATTGGACTTGTTGTGGATACGAAGATCCAAAAATTTAGAATCACTATAAAATTTAGATGAATCCTCGAACAATTTTGAATACAATATCAGAATTCAAACGACCTCTATATTAAAATTGAGATTTCTGATCATTTTGATTTTTGTAAAAATTTTACTACACAAATTTATCCGATAAATTATAATGAAAAAAGTTTTTTTATAAATAGTTTGGAACCATCCACACTTTTTGCTACAAAACTTAATGCTGTACTATATAGAAAACGAGAAAAAAAATGAAAAAATGACTTATATATTCGTGTTAAATGAAGGGATTTTTATGATTTATTCCGATATTTACAAAGATGAACAAAACCAAATATTTCTTGTATTAAGTGAATTCATACTATGGAAGAGTTAAAAAATCAATTGACACATATTGTTGAAAATGTGGATTTTAATGAAGTTGTTCTAGATGTTGTTAATTTTGTAGAAGATCAAAATATGGTCAACTTTATGAAAACTGACTGAAAAAGATATATTTTAGAAAAGATTCAAGAGCGATAAAGAAATTGCATTTTTATCAGATTTCATTTTATTTATGGATAATAATGAAAATATAAAAAAAACTTGCTTTTTGGATGTAATTGGCTATAATTGGATATATAATTTATATCCAATCAATAAAAATTATGCATAGACTAACTAAAAGATTAGATTTTAATTTCAAGGATACAAACACTATTTTTTCTCTTATTAATGAAATTGATAAATTAAATACTCTATTTAGCTTAGACACAAAACTTTCTCCACAAAGTATCAAAAGATTAACACAGTCTATTATCATTACTTCATCATGAGCATCCAATCGTATTGAATGAAATAGACTAACAAATGAAGAGATTGAAGCTCTTTATAAAAAGATAAATATAAAAAATTTTAAGACAAGAGATCAGCAAGAAGTAGCATGATATGTTGAAGTACTGGAGATGATATTTGAATCATTTGAATGAATGAATTTTAATGAATGACTAATTTTGCAGTTGCATGAAATGATGCTAAAATATACTCCAGAAGCTACTAGATATAGATGAGTTTATAAGATTTGACCCAATAGAGTTGAAGCGAGAGATAAAGAATGAAAGCTTATAAAAGTTATCTTTAATCCTACAGAGCCTGGGTTAACGCCAATTGAAATGCATGATTTACTTGAACGAACGCAAAAAAGTTTTGAAGAGAAAGAGCTTCATCCACTGCTGATTATATGAAATTTTCTATTTGAATTTCTTGCTATTCATCCATTCCAAGACTGAAATTGAAGGATAAGTAGGTTGCTTACAAATTTACTACTACTACAACAATGATTCAACTTTATGTCTTATGTCTCTCATGAAAGTTTGGTAGAAAAAAGAAAAGTAGATTACTATATTGCTCTATGAAAAGCACAACAAACACGGAAAACAGAAAAGGAAAATATTTTTTCACGAATGGAGTTTTTTTTACAGATATTAAAAGAACAAGCAAACCAAGCAATAATGTTGGCAGATTGAAAGGATATCAGAATGTTTTTAACAGATAAACAACTTGTAGTCCGAGATCATATAAGCGAACATTATCCCTGTTCTCGTAAAGAAATTGTTGAAGCAACCTGATTAGCAGAATGAACTGTAAAACAAATAATAAATAAACTCATAGATATGAAAAAAATTATAAGGAGGTGAGGGTGAAGATGAGTAAGGTATGAAATTGTGTAATTAACTTAAGAAAAATGTAATTTTCAATAAATAATGGAGGAGGTAGGGGAGTGTGAAATTAAATATTTAAGAAATTCAGCTACCATCTCAGAAATAAACGATTTTTTTGAAAAAATAGTAAAAGAAAAGATCGAGGCTGACAAAAATAAAGCCATTGCAACTTAATTTTTTATTAAATGATAACTCCTATTCATTCTTTTTTTTATTTTAAAAGAATGTGCTAACTTATTAGAATGACTGCACTGGGGTCAATATTGACTCCATAGGATGAAATGTTTATTTACTGTAAATGGATTCTTCGCTTTGCTCAGAATGACAAAGAGTGTAGATACAATCCTCTAACCATTTTATTAATGGAGTCTTGTTCCTATTCTTTGACAGACAAGAAAATGTAAATTATTCTCCTTTTTTTCTAATTCTATTGAGTTTAAAGTAAATTTTGATAAAAGTAAATAACAAATTTATTTAGTTATTGTTTTTTTTTGATGTCAAAAATAATCGTGATTTGAGATTCTATGATAGACCAATACATTTATGGTAATACTGACAGGAAAAATCCTGAATCGCCCATGCCATTATTAAATGTAGAAAAAGAAGAAATTAAATTGTGAGGAGCATCTAATGTAGCTCACAATATAGCTAGTTTAAGTGGGGATGTAGATCTTATCACCATGATAGGCGATGATTGAAATGGAAAAGATTTTTCTAAACTTTGCGAAAATGCACAAATAAATTTGATCGCATTATTTTCAGATTCTCCAACAATCACAAAAAAAAGATTTTTAGATTCTCAATACAAACAGCAATTGTTAAGAGTAGATTATGAAAAAAAATCTCCAATTAGTTTGGAAAATATTCAGAAAATATGAAAAATTTTATCTACAAAAAAAGCTTCTTATATTTTGATATCAGATTATAATAAATGATTGGTTCAGCCAGAACTTATTGACACAATAAAACAAATTTCTCAAAAACAATGATCCAAAATATTGGTAGATGCTAAGCCTTACAACATAAGCCTCTTTGAGTGAGTTTATCTTATCAAACCAAACTTCAAAGAATTCTCAGAAATGATAGGACAGCAATGACTAGAAAACACAGACGAAAATATAGAAAAATTTGGTAAAATTTTTACATCAAAATATAAAACAAATCTTGTTGTAACTAGATGAGAAAAATGAGCATCTCTGATTAGCTTAAATGGTAGTGTTGAGCATATTCCTCCCAAACAAATGCACAAAGTTTTTGATGTAACAGGAGCTTGAGATACATTTATAGCAACGGTAGTTTATGCTTTAGACAACGGTTTTTCTTTGTTAGAAGCTATAAAATTAGCCAATAAAGCAAGTTGAATTGTTGTATGAAAAGTTGGGGCATCAAATATTACAAAAGAGGAATTGTGAATTTAGTTTTTATAAAACTTAATGATTATAAAAGATTTAAAGTTATTAAAAAACATTATAGATCAGCTAAAAATAGATAAAAAAAAAGTATGATTTACAAACGGATGTTTTGATATTTTACATCCATGACATATCGAATGTTTAGACCTGTGTAAAGAGATTTGTAGGAAATATTCCAGAAGTAGAAGTTTGTAATAAATGGGGATTGGGAGGTGAAATCCACATAAAAAAATATTCTTGATTTATATAAAAAAAACACTACACTACATAAAATATTCAATATTTTACTTACCACACTACATAAAATATTCAATATTTTGGTCATTATGTTGTATAAAACATTTAATATATAATAAGCTTCATGAATAAAAAGATTATACAAAGACGTATTTAG
>JALOAF010000076.1 GCA_023228925.1 Candidatus Absconditabacterales bacterium
GTTTCCTTTCGGGTTTCGCCAAGGCGTTCAAGCCTCCGCTTCGCTCCGGGCGTCATTCATCCCCGCACTCGCTGGGTGCTCGTGCGGGGTTTCCTGACCTTATAAAAACCGCTAATAATAGCGGTTTTTTTGTTTATTTGAATTTTATTTAAGAAACTATTTGACCCTCAATTAAGCCTTGATTTTGATCTTTTTTATTAACTAGACTTTGTTGCAGAACGGTCAATAATGTTAAAATAAACCAATAAAGAGTTAAGCCACCCGGCAAAGTAACACCAATAAAAATTGTTAAAGCGGGCATAAAATATAACATCTGTTTATTCATAATTGCCGTCATACTTTCCGTTTTAGAGTTAGTTGCTTCTGGTGATTTAATTTGTTTTCTTTTGGCCATCATCATTTTTGCTTGCCAAAACTGAGCCGCTCCAGCCAAAACAGCTAAATAAATAACTGGCTTTGATAAATCCATAAAACCTAAAAATGTACTATTTATAAACTCTGGTTTAGTAATAAATGGATATACAAGATCAAGGTGTTTATCAATTCCATCTTTAAAAACCTGGAAAACTGCAATAAAAAATGGTAACTGAATTAACAAGGGCAAACAAGAAGAAAAAGGGTTAACATTGTTTTTTTTATAAAGACTCATTAATTCTTGCCCCAACAACTGCTTATCGTCTTTATATTTTGCCTTTAATTCATCTATTTTTGGCTGTATTTCTTGTAATGCTTTCTGAGATTCTATGGACTTCCTTGAAAGAGGCCATAAAATAGCTTTAATAATAAAAGTAAGAATAATAATAGCCAAACCAAGGTCTTGAAAAGCTAAATTATTATAAAGAAAAATAACTAAATTCAAAATAGGTTGATAAAAAATTGTCTGAAAGAGTTGATACATATATTTTTTTATTTAAGGGGGTCATTTCCCCCTTTATTAAAAGGGTTACATCGTAATATTCGCCAAATTGTTTTTATTCCTCCTTTTATAGGACCATATTTATCTATTGCTTGAATGCCATATTCTGAACAAGTGGGATGAAAACGACAAAAACCATGAGGATAAAATATTTTAAATGGGCTATGATCAAAAGATAATGTTTTTTGATAAAAACGAATCATCGCAATTATTAATCTAGAAAAAAATCGAAAAATAACATTAACCATACTGTTTAGCTGTTTTTGCTAAAGTTTTTAATAAATCTAGCTTAATATCAACAAAATTAGCCTCTTTAATTGACGGTAGAGCAATTATAACACAATCACAAGAAAAAGATAAATTTTGTTGAGCTTCTTTTACAATTAAAAAAATTTGTCTTTTCAATTTATGTCTTTTTGTTGCGCTTTTTTCAATTTTCAAACCTAATATAACAGCAAATCGAGATTGAGGTAATTTAGTTTTAATCATTTTAACGCCTAAAAACCGCCCATAGGTGCTACGGCCGGTTTGAAAGACTTGATCGAACTCTTTATCTAGATGTAATTTTTGAGTTTTTGGCAACATGGCTCAAAAACAATTATTATTTAGACAAAACCTTTCTCCCTTTGTCACGACGGCTTTTTAAAACATTTCTACCATCTTCTGTGCTCATTCTTTTTAAAAATCCATGTTTCTTTTGAGCCCTTTTCTTATTCGGCTGATAAGTTCTTTTCGGCATATTTTCAAATTTATTAAATGAATACAAACAACATAACACTATTTTTTTAAAAGGTCAATATTTTAAATTATATTTATTAACTTTTTATTAACACCTTTTAAACAAAAATTTTTATTTTTTGCTTGTTTATAATATATTTATCACCTATAATAATATCATATATGAACAACGAACAAATTTGGAGAGCTGTGTTAGGTGAGTTAGAAATCAGCCTTTCAAGAGCTAATTTTATTACTTGGTTTAAAGATACTTTTGTATCTTCTTTTGAAAATGAACAAGTTATAATTTGTGTTCCTAATGCTTTTGTTAAAAAATGGTTAGAAGAAAAATATCATAAAAACATTCTTCATTCCTTAGAAAATATTAGCAAACAAAAAATTAAAGAGATTATTTATAAAATTGAGCTTCAAAAAAATCATCAAAAAATTGAAGCGACTACCTTAAACACTAAAAACAAAGAAATAATTAATGAAGAAAAGATTATTAAAAATGAAAACAGTGCTGAAAATAGCTCAAAATTTGGCCTAAACCCTCGTTATACTTTTGAAAACTTTATAGTCGGTAAAGGAAATGAGCTGGCTCATGCTGCTTGTCGAGCTGTAGTTAATAATTTAGGCAAAGCCTATAATCCTCTTTTTATCTATGGTGGAGTTGGTTTAGGAAAAACCCACTTGCTTCAAGCTATTGGCAATGAAGCCTCTAAATTTACTAATAAAATTTTATATACTACTAGTGAAAAATTTACCAACAACTATATTCAAGCTGTTCAAACCGGTAAAGCTAAAGAATTTAAAAATGTTTATAGAAATGTTGATTTATTATTAATTGATGATGTTCAATTTATGGGCGGAAAAGACGGAACTCAAGAAGAATTTTTTCACACTTTCAACGAGCTTCAACAGGGAGATAAACAAATAGTAATGACTTCTGATAGGCCACCAAAATCTATACCTGCTATAGAAAAACGCTTAATTTCTCGATTTGAATCTGGTATGGTGGCTGATGTTGGAAAACCAGATATTGAAACAAAAATTGCAATCTTAGAAAAAAAATCTTTAGAAAAAAACTTCCCCCTTGATAAAGATGT
>JALOAF010000077.1 GCA_023228925.1 Candidatus Absconditabacterales bacterium
TAACTTCTGATTATGGACAAAAAAATCTTTATGATTTTATTAAGTTTAACAAAAACAACTTAGATTACAAAATTAGAGTTTATGATGAAAACAATTCTAGTAAATATAATGAAATTGTTTTTTATGTTGGGAATATGAATATAAGTACAAGTTTAGATAACTTTCAACTTACTACAAATAGGTCTAATCCAGCTCAATCTCAATGGGTTGATTTGACTATAAAAGCTAGAAACAGTAATAATAATATTTTGACAGATTATACCAATAGGATTAAATTTGATGTCTATTATAGAACTTCCTCTAGTTCTTCTTGGATCAAAACTAGCTCTTCTAATTATTATACTATAAACTCTAGTTATGCTAATTGATATAAGTTTGTAACTTCTGATTATGGACAAAAAAATCTTTATGATTTTATTAAGTTTAACAAAAACAACTTAGATTACAAAATTAGAGTTTATGATGAAAACAATTCTAGTAAATATAATGAAATTGTTTTTTATGTAGGAAATAGTCCTAGCTCAAGTATTGCCTGATTTACAGTAAAAGAAATTGAAATGGTACAGAGAATTTATACTTTGCGACCACAATTGATTAGACAACTAAAATTAGAGTATCCAAGCTTTAATTCAAATACCACATGGAAAAATTTAGGAAACAATCTTTATACAAATATGAAAGATGTTTTAGATAATAAAACTTGAAAAAAATTCACTAATTATAATAAATTTTTTAATGATTTTATGGTCTGGTACAATCGCACTTTAGATGTCATACATTAATTTTAAATAAATAATTTATTAAGAATGGCTACAAAAATAAAAACAAATAAATCCAATCGTGGTAGACCAAAAAAAGATTTTTCTAATATAAAATTTAAGAAAGAAGAAGGTAATATAAAAAGACCTCGTGGTAGACCAAAAAAAGAAAAAAAAATTGAAGAAACTGTAAATACAAAAATTTCTAAACACTCAAAAGATATAAACAAACTTTCTAGAGAGAATAAGAAAATACAATTGGAAGTAAATAATACAAGTTTTTCTAGTAAAAAAATTTGAGAAAACAAAAAATCAGACAATTTTGCATTGGGACTACTTATTTTTTCAATGTTGTTGTTTATATTTTCTTTATATAAAACTTTTTATACTAATAATGAAATAAAAACAAACATTGTTCCAAATGTAATAACAAATGTGCAAATAAATAAGGATATAAACACAGATAATGAGCAAGCTGAAATAGAGCTTATTGAAAATGAAATGCAAGAAAAAAACATAGAACTTGAAAAGACAACTGATAATACAAAAGAAGAAGTTTCTGACCATGAAATTATAAATACATTTTACGACACAGTAAATAATAAAAAATTTTCGGAGTTAAGCAATCTTGTAGATAGTTATCTTAAATCCTCTAATGTTTATAGAACTTATTATAGCAATAATTGGTTAAGTAAATTTACTGAAAGATTGGCTAATAAAAAAGTTTATTTAATGGATATCAAAGAAATTAATATAGAAAACAAAAAGGATGGTGTAAATCATTATTCTTATATACTAAAATATAAATTAAACGATAGCAATGAGCTGTTTAAAGAAGAGCGAGAAGCTAGTATAATAACAAGATGAGAACAAAAATTTATTTGAAGTTTGCGTTGTGTTACAGTTTGATGTAGTAAAATGCCTTTTTTTAATCTCCCAAAATATGATAAATAAAATTAGTTTATTCAGACAACAACCCATGTTTTGTAGGTACAGATTCAAACTTTCATCCATATATTGAACAAACTTTTTTTATTTAAAAATAGTGAAGATAAGTTTTGTTTGCATTAATGAATAATAAAGTCAAATGAGTTGTAAAATCATAAGACTTTAAAATATTGATGAGTCTGGGAATATAATTAAATAATTTTGATAAATTTTACAAACTTTAGAAACCTTATGAACTTCCAAGAGATAATACTATGAAGTAAAATAGAAATAGAAAAATTTTTAGAAAAAAATCCCAAATGAATTGTTGTGATTCGAGGTGCTACCGCCACTGGCAAAAGTAAGCTATCAATTGAGTTGTCAAAATTTTTTGATATTGAAGTAATTTCAAGCGATAGTAGACAGATTTTTAGAAAAATGGATATTGGAACAGATAAAGTTTCCAAAGATATTTTAGAAAAAGTTGTTCATCATCAAACTAATATTGTGGATCCGGATCAAATTTATACTTCTGGAGAATGGCAAAAAGATGTAAAAAAACAAATAAAAGAAATTCAATCAAAATGAAAAACACCATTTATAGTTTGAGGAACTGGATTATATATTGATACAATTTACAAAAATTTTGATATGCCAGAAATAGGGCCAGATCATGATTTTAGAGAAAAAATGTTTGAATTGGAAAATAAAGAGCCATGAATTTTACATAAAAAATTATCTGAAATAGATCCAGAAGAAGCAAAAAAGCATCATCCAAATAGTACAAGATATATAGTTAGGGCTTTGGAAATTTTTCATAAATCTGGAAAAACAAAAACAGATATTTTTAAGGAACAAAATGTAGAACAAGCTATTTTAATGATAGGAATATGGAGAGATAAAGAAAGTAGCAATAAACTTATTGCAAAAAGAATAAAAGAAATGATAAAATGATGATTGATAAAAGAAGTAAAATGATTGTTGGATGAATGATATAATATCAATTTACAGTCTATGCAAGGAATAGGATATAAAGAAGTTATATGA
>JALOAF010000078.1 GCA_023228925.1 Candidatus Absconditabacterales bacterium
TCGACGAAAAAAGATAGGAGGAATAATGAAATATTATCTTGTTTCAGAAATGGCAGAAATGCTTGGCATAACTACTCAAGCATTAAGACAGAGAATTAAAAAAAGAGGCATTAAGCCTGAAAAAAAACACGATATTTTAGGTTGGGATTTGTTTTCAGAAGCCCAATTTGAAAAAATTATGGAAGAGCTGAAAATAGGCAGACCAAAATTCAATAAAAAAAAGAGGATAAAAAAATGAAGATTAAAAAATTAGGTTTAAGGAATTTTAAAGGGATCAAGTCCCTTGATATAGATATGGATTATAAAAACATGTCTATATTTGGAAACAATGCTACAGGTAAGACTACAGTTTATGATGCGTTTCTGTGGCTTCTTTTTGGTAAAGACAGCAATAATAAAAAAGACTTCGCCATCAAAACTCTTGATTCTACCGGCAAGGAAGTTTCAGGAATTGACAATGAAGTCTCAGCTATTCTTATTATAGCAGGAAAAGAAGTTGAAATCAAGAGGGTCTATGTTGAAAAATACGAAATAAAAAGAGGTTCTACAGAAGCAGAATTTACCGGAAACACCACAGATTATTTCGTCAATGAAGTTCCAAAGAAACAGAAAGAATACGAAGAATACATCAAATCAATCTGTGATGAGAACATCCTTAGAATTTTGACATCACCTACATATTTCAACGAACAGGTTTCATGGAAAGAAAAAAGGGAAATACTTTTGCAGATATGCGGAGATGTATCAAACGAAGATATTATAAAAAACAATCCTGAGTTTGAAGAGCTTTCAGAAATATTGAAAGACAATTCAGTTTCAGAACACATTAAAATAATCTCTTCAAAGAAAAAGAAAGTGAACGAAGAACTTCAGAAAATACCTACAAGGATTGATGAAGCTTCAAGAACTGCTGAAGAAGTTGATATTGTAAAAATTTCAGAAGAAAAAGAAAGTTTAAAAGATATTGAGAATAATATTTTTGAACTTGAGAACAAGATTAAAGAAGTCAGCTCCGGTGATGTCTCGGGTCTTGAAAAAGACTTGAGAAATCACGAGTCTAAATTGCAAAAACTTAAAAATGATTTTGAAGATAACAAAAGAGAACTTTCGAAAGATAAAAAAGATGAACTTTCAAAAAAATATCTTGAATTTGTTGACTTGAAACAGAAAAAAACTGTTCTTGACATTGAAATATCAAGAATTCAAAAAGAATTTAATTCTATAGCAGAAAATCTTATTAATTTGAGAGAAGAATATAAAGAAATAAATTCTGAAAAATTTACATTCTCAGATAAATTAGTTTGTCCGACTTGCGGACAGGATCTTCCTGAAGAAAAAGTAAAAAGCGCAAGAGAGCACGCTTTCAATTCTTATAAAGAAAGCAAAGAAAGAAGACTTGCTGAAAATATTTCTGAAGGGAAAAAACTTGCTGAAAAGAAAAGCGAACTTGAATCTAAACACTCTGAAAAAACTAAAGAACTTGAAGAAACAAAATCAATCCTTGAAGAAAAGAACACGGCTTATGAAACTTTAAAGAAAGAACTTGAAGAACTTGAAAAACAAACTGGAAAAATTGAAGAAGAAAAAGAATACAAAAGACTTTATGAAATGATCGAGTCTTTAAAACGAACAATTGCAGAAAGCAAGGAATCTGTTTATGAGAAGACAGCAGAACTCAGAAAAGAACTTGCTGAACTTATTTTAAAAAAGAAAGCAGTTGATAAGATCATAGCTACAGAATCAATAATTGAAACTTCTGAAAAAAGAATCAAAGAACTCAAAAAACAGCAGAAAACACTTGGAAAAGAGTATGAAACATTAGAAAAAGAACTTTTCCTGTGTGAAAAGTTTATTGTTGAAAGAGTTCGACTTCTTGAAGAGAAAGTGTCTGAGAGCTTTGAAATTGCAAAGTTCAAATTATTCCAGGAACAAATCAACGGTGGCATCTCAGAATGTTGCGAAACAACAGTTGATGGTGTGCCTTATCCTGCTTTAAACAATGCAATGAAAATCAATGTAGGTCTTGACATCATTAATACAGTTTCAAAATTCTATAACTTTAAAGCTCCTGTTTTTATTGATAACAGGGAATCAGTTGTAAAACTTATAGATATTGATACTCAGCTAATTTCATTAATAGTTTCAGAAAAAGATAAAAAATTAAGAATGGAGGTTTCACAAAATGAGTATTGAAAAGAAAAACGAAGTAGCAGTTCTAAATATGCTTAAAAAAGATATCGTGGGTTCTGTAGAAGAAAAGTTGAGTAAAATGGTAACCGAGGGCGGATTGCACATGCCTGAGAATTACAGTTCAGCAAATTCTTTGAATTCGGCATGGTTGGCTTTGCAGGGAATTACAGCAAAAGTCGGGAATGATTACTTGCCTGTTCTGAAAGTTTGTTCTAAAGATAGTATTGCTAATTCTCTTCTGGACATGGTTACTCAGGGACTTAATCCTGCAAAAAAACAATGCTATTTCATAGCTTATGGAAAATCGCTTAACCTACAGAGGTCTTACTTTGGTGATCTTGCTGTAATGAAAAGATTGAATGATGTAAAAAGTGTTAATGCGAATGTGGTTTATGACAAAGATACATTTGAAATTAATATAAACGAAGATGGTTCTAAATCTATAACTCATAAAACTAATTTTGAAAGTCTTGGAACTGATATAAAAGGTGTTTATTGCGTTATAAATTTTACTGACGGAACAA
>JALOAF010000079.1 GCA_023228925.1 Candidatus Absconditabacterales bacterium
GATAACCTTTTTTTATATCAATATAAAGTTCACCTCTTCTATCAATATAATGCATATCATCCTCGACTTCTATGTCGATTCCGCCTAAAACATCTATTATGTTCACAAAGCCATTTATATCTATGTTAATAAAATGATCTATTTTAATTTCCAAAAGTTCTTCTATTGCAGTTCTTGTCATTTCAACTCCGCCATATCTGAATGCTGCGTTTATTTTCCTATCGCCTTTGTTTTCAATAAATATTTTTGTATCTCTTGGAATTGATAGTAAATGAACTTTTTTTGAATAGGTATTTACAAATGCAAGCATCATTGTATCTGATCTTTTGTAATTATCTCCTTTAGGATCATTATCAACTCCTAGTAAAAGAAATATCATCTTTCCAAAATCATTTCCTGAATCGGAAGATATTAATCCATTAGAGTTTTGATTATCTGATTTAAAAAACCATAATAAAAATACTATACCAATAAATAACAAAGTTGAGCCTATAAACACAATAATTTTTTTTATTTTGTTATTTTTTGTAAGAACTTCAATTTTCTTATCTATATTTAAACTTTCTTTTATTAACTTATCATCCATATATTCAGTTAAATCCTTTTCTGAATTCTTCACTTAGCGTAAATGCTTTTTCAATATCTTCAAAAGCTTTTTCTCTTATTGTTTCTACTCCATCAAAATCTCTTGAATACTCCGAAATATCACATAATCTTAAAAAAGAAAGTTCAAAACTCTCTTTTTTATCCCATAATGTGTGTTTCCTAATTGCTTCTAAATATTTCATATTATTTTTTAAAAAAATTTTATTTTCAAGTAAAAACTGAGCTCCAGCAGGAGAATGTAGAAGTACTGCATTATCAAATTCTATATTAAGTATTTTCCAATCACTTCTCTCTGCAAGTTCTTTTGTTACATCATAATCCAAATCTCTTGCTATATCATGAAAAAAACACATATTGACAATATTATCTGCATTATCAATTTTATGTAATTCACATAGTCTCTTAGCATAATCGGAAGCTCCCTTCATATGCCTTATCCTTTTTTCTGAAAGGTTTAATTTAAATTGATTATTCAGAATATTCAAATCTGAGACCTGATATATCAATTTCATCTCCTTCTTTAACTCCATATTCTTTTAATGCTTTAAATACACCTATATCTTTGAGTTTATCCTGCATTTTTTCAAGTGCTCTTTCGTTTCCCATCGATGTTTTTTCGATAATATCACTTATTTTTTTACCTGTCACATAATAAAGTCCATCTTCTTTTTTTATATTAAATATCTTATCTTCGTTTAATTTTATAGTAAATTCTGGTATATATTCTCTCTCAATCTTTTCTTTTTGAGTTTGTAATCTAGTTTTTTCTTTTTCTACTTCTTCCCATACTTTTTCAAGTAATTCTTTTATTCCGTATTTTGTTGCTGCTGAAATAAAGAAAAATTCTAGTTTTTCTTTTTCAAACATTTTAGTAATATCAGCTTTTTGCTCATCATTTAATATGTCTGATTTAGAAACAACTATTATCTCAGCTCTATCTGCTAATAAAGTTGAGTATTTTTCAAGTTCATTTCTTATGATTTTATAATTTTCAATTATCTTCTCAGGTTCTTCGCCAGATACAAGATGTAAAAGTACTTTACTTCTTTCAATATGTCTTAAAAATCTATGACCAAGACCACAGTTTTCACTTGCTCCTTCTATAAGTCCTGGAATATCTGAAAATACAATGCTTCTTCTAAGGTCTAGGGAACAAACTCCTAGATTTGGAGATATTGTTGTAAAAGGATAATCTGCTATTTTTGGTTTTGCATTTGATACTACTGAAATAAGTGTGGATTTTCCTGCATTTGGATATCCGATTATTGCAGTGTCTGATAATAATTTTAACTCAAGTTCAACCCAAAATGTATCGCCTGCTGTTCCTTTTTCTGCATATAAAGGCACAGATTCATTGAATTTAGCAAATCTTGCATTACCTCTTCCGCCTTTTCCGCCATGAGCTACGATAAATTCTTTTCCATCTTGATCAAGATCTACAATAAACATACCTGTTTCGGCATTTTTTATAACTGTTCCAACTGGAACATCAATTCTAAGGTCAATTCCTCTTCTTCCATGTTGACTACTTCCTCTACCATTAACGCCAGGTGAACTTTTGAAATGTTTTCTTCCTCTAAATTTAATTAAAGTTGATACTTTACTTGTAGCATAAAACACAATACTTCCACCATTTCCGCCATCACCACCGTTAGGACCACCCTTTTCGACGTATTTTTCACGAAGAATACTTATACAACCATTTCCACCCTTTCCTGCCTGAAGATATATTTTAGAATAATCAAGAAACATCCGAGCTCTCCTTTGAATAATAAATATCATTTTCTATTATGTAAGTCCAGATATCTTCAGTCACTTTATATCTGAATTCTTCTTTTAATTTTATAGCTTTTCTAATTTCAGTTGACGAAACTGGAATAATATCATTTTTTATAAAAACTATATCTTTATTTTTAAAATAATCTGGGACAATTAATTTTTTATTAGAACGTCTAAATACAATTATCTGAAATTCATCGATTATATCAATATATCTACTCCATGTATGAAATTCCTCAAATTGATCCTGACCTATTAAAAGACACAAATCTTCTTCTTTTCTATAATATTTTAATTTTTTTAAT
>JALOAF010000024.1 GCA_023228925.1 Candidatus Absconditabacterales bacterium
CCTTATGAAGTTTACTACAATACAAGTAAAAAATATATCAATTAATATCTAACTATTTTTAAAAAATATTCTACTGGTGCTTTTTGGTTGAAAATTAAGTATTATTTTCTTAGATCAAAACTAAGTTTAGACTTATCAAAATCAACAATAATTGTGGAATTGTCTGTAATTTTTCATTCTATAATTTGCATTGCTAGCTCATCTAAAAGTAAATTTTGAATAGCTCTTTTGAGTGGTCTAGCACCAAAAACTGGATCTGATCATATTTGAGCGATATGATTTTTTGCTTTATTAGAGATTTGTAAATCAATATTTTTTTCTGATTTTATCATTTGAATAATTTTATCCAATTGAATTTCTATTATTTTTGATAACATTTCTATGTTAATTGGATTGAACAATATTATGTCGTCCAATCTGTTGAGAAATTCTGGTCTAAAAAAAGATTGTAAAAGTGGCATAATATCCCTTTCTAGACTAAGTGTTGTGTCTTTGGAATGATTGATTTTGGATAGATTATTTGAAAGTTTATCCATAATAACATCAGAACCAATATTTGAAGTCATAATAATTACTGTATTTTTGAAATCTACTGTTCTTCATTTGGAATCAGTAAGTCTACCATCATCCAAAAGCTGTAACAAGGTATTAAAGACCTCTGGATGGGCTTTTTCTATTTCATCAAAAAGAACAACAGAATATGGTTTTCTCCTAACCGCTTCAGTAAGCTGTCCCCCTTCCTCATGTCCGACATATCATGGAGGCGATCCTATAAGTCTAGAAACTGTATGTTTTTCTTGATATTCTGACATATCCAATCTAACTATAGACTTTTCATCATTGAATAAAAAAATTGCTAATTGTTTTGCTAATTCTGTTTTTCCTACTCCTGTTGGTCATAAAAAAAGAAAAGATCCTATTGGCCTATTGGGATCCTTTAAGCCAGCTCTAGCTCTACGAACAGCTTTTGAGACTGAAGATACTGCTAAATTTTGTCAAACTACTTTAGATCAAAGGTAATCTTCTAGTTTTGCTAACTTTTCCATCTCTGTTTGAACTAATCTAGATACAGGAATACCTGTTCGTTTGGAAATTATGGATGCTATATCGTCCTCTTCCACAATATCTTTGATAATTATTTTTCATTTTTCTTTTGCTTCTTGTATTTTAGCCTCAATTTCCTCCAATTTTTTTTCTAATCCTGGAATCTGAGAATATTTTATTTCAGCAACCTTATTGTAATCTGCTTGTTTTTCTGCTACCTCTGCTTGATGATGAAGTTGTTTTATGTGTTCGTTTATCTCCTTTATTTCCAGTAAAAGTTTTCTATCAAATTCTCGTTCAGATTTTTGAATATTATATTTTTCTTTTGTTTCAATTAATTCTTTTTCTATCTTAGATAATCTAAGTGAAGAAGTTTGGTTTTTCTTTCATAGAATAGTAGAAGAAGAATCGATCGAAATAGCTTGTTTTTCTATTTCCAATTGAGAAATTTTCTTTTCTAATTTAATGATAGATGCTGGTATACTAGTCATTCACATTTTTACAGAAGCTGATGCCTCGTCCAACAAATCAATAGCCTTGTCTGGTAATCTACGATCTGGAATATATCTCATAGAAAGCTCAACAGAAGCTACTACTGCTGAGTCAGAAATTTTAACTCCATGATGAGTTTCATAAGTTTTTTTTATTCATCTCAAAATAGTCAAAGCATCATCTTTGTTTGGTTCATCTACCAATACTGGCTGAAATCTCCTTTCCAATGCAGCATCTTTTTCTATGTATTGACGATACTCATTGATTGTGGTTGCTCCAACTACTCTTATTTGTCCTCTAGCTAAAGCTGGTTTTAATAAATTTCCCATATCCATTGCTCATTGAGTTCTTCACGTTCAAACAACTAAATGAAGTTCGTCTATAAACAGAATTATTCCTCCATTTGACTTTTCTACTTCTTTTAAAACTGCTTTTAAACGCTCTTCAAACTCTCATTGATATTTAGCTCCAGCAATCAAAGATCACATATCTATTTCTATAATTTTTTTATTTTTTAGCATATCTGGAACATCTCCTTTTATAATTTGTTGTGCCAAAAGTTCTATAATTGCTGTTTTTCAAACTCCAGGATCTCATATTAAAACAGGATTATTTTTTGTTCTGCGAGATAAAATTTGGATAGTTCTTCTTGTTTCGTCATCTCTTCAAATAACTGGATCTAATTTTCATTCTTCTGCTAATTTAGTAAGATCTTTTCCATATTTTCACAAAGCATCCATAGTATTTTCTGGATCTTGTGATTGAATATTTTCTCCTTGTCTCATTTCTTTGATTGTATTAAAAATTAAATCATAATTTATATTTTGAGATTTTAATATTTCAGTAAGCTTGTTATTTCATTTTAGAATCGATAAAAATAAATGTTCTGTAGTCACAAAAGAATCTGCCATTTCTTTCATAATATTTTCAGCTTGTATTAGAGTTTTATTTAAATCTTGAGATATAGAAATTTGGTAATCTCATTGAAGTTTTGGAAGCTTGGATATTTCAACAATAAGTAAAGATTTGATTGTTTGTGTAGAAACCTTTATTTTATCTAAAATAGCTGGGATATATCAGTCCGATTGTTGCAACATTGACAAAAAAAGATGCAAAATATCAATCTGAGAATTTTGTTGTTGTAAGGCTAACTGATTGGCTGTTTGAACAGCCTCTGCTGCTTTGATAGTGTATTTTTCAAAATTCATGGTAAAAAAGTAGCACATAAAATAGCTGGGTGCTATTAAAATAATTATTTTGTTTCTAATTTCAAGAGTTTTTTTTAATTAGGGGTAAATAGAAAATTATCATTCTATTTGCTTTGGATGAATTAATAAAATTTGCTTTGTAGAACTACGAAAACTTATACAAAGTTATTAACGAGTGCTTTATTGTGCAAGGATCTATAAATTTCTATCAAACTAAAAAAACTTTACAAGTTTGATAAATTTAAATTAAATAATTTCTAATTCACAATTCCAAATTTCAGAAAGTTTTTTTACCACAGCCAAGGTTTTGTATCTTGGGTCTTGTTGATTAGAATAATATCGTTTGTGGGGTCGTATAATTATAATTTTTTTTAATTTTTTATAATTTTGGAATATTTCTGCATGTGTAGATAAAATAATGCTTGTGTTTCCATTTTTTACTGCTCGCCAAGATTTGTTTTTTTTGGATTGAGAGTCCGATGAAAGCAAGACATCTGTTCCCAATTGAGAAACAAACTCATCATTGACTAAATTGGTCAAACTTCGTAAGTCTGGGAAAACTATTAAAGTCTGTCAATCTTGTGCAAATTGCAAATCTTGTAATATATTTGTTTGAGCATTGATTGGAATTTGTTGTGAAATTTTATTTTTTTTTGTAGATTGTTTTTTTTCTAGCAATTTTTCTATTTCTGTAGGAAGAAATAATTTTGGAACTACATTGTAATAAGGAGCATACCACCAATAGACCATCCAGTGTAAAAGCTCTATAGTGTTTTTATTTAAAAGCTTCTTTTCTACTATTTCAAATTCTGAAACATCTGCTATCAAATCATATTTGTATTGTTCAGAAAAAGAAATTTCTTTTCATAAAACTAAAAAATACTCATCTCATAATTTCAATAAATCTCAAATATTGAATTTATGTTTAGTTTTCCAGACTTTATCAGATCAACAGTATTTAGTAAATCAATATAAATAGATCAAAATTTATATGTTCATATAATAAAATGTTTTGAATCTTGCCTATTTTTGTAATTAAAAAAAAAATCTTTTCAATACTTTTAATTTTTTGTGCTATTGTGAACAAATTGTCTTATGTTTTTTTAATATAAAGGAGTCTTTTTTGTGTAAATATGAGTTAATTTATGAAAAAAAATCATTAAGATTTTTATTTTAGAACAATAAAAAAGACCACATTTTTACAGTGTATTTATTCTATCTTGCAAATTTTTTGTTTTTTTATATGATAATAGTGATTTATTTGGAAATATTATGAGTAGCAAAAGATAAAGAATTAACAAAATTAGCTATTGAATGAAAATTAATTTGTGAAACGAATGTTTGAATATATGAACATTTGATAGACACAAAAACTGGTAAAACAAAAAAATTAAACATTTAAAAATTGGAAAATTTCTTAGCAAAAAACTTTTTTGTTAAAAAGATTGAAATAAACATCTTTGAGAAATTAAAAAAAAACAATAAGAAATTAAAATATTTATTATACTAATATAAAGTTTGGAAATGCAGTTTTATGATGAAGTAAACATATATATAGAATCAGGAAAGTGATGAAATGGTCTAGCCTCTGGTAGAAGAGAAGCTATGGTTGCTTTCTGATGACCAAATGGTGGAGATGGTGGAAATTGAGGGAATATTGTTTTTGTTGCTTCAAAAGATGAAAACACACTTTTACCATACAAATATAAAAAAAACTTCAAAGCTCAACATGGTGAAGATGGAAGAACAAAAGATCAATACGGAGCTAATGGTGAAAACTTGGAACTAGTAGTCCCTGTTGGAACCTTAATCAAAGACATGGATTGAAATGTTTTGTTACATTTGCTTGAAGATGGCCAAAGAGAAGTTTTTTTGTATTGATGAGAATGAGGAAAGTGAAATATTCATTTCAAAGATTCTATAAACCAGTTTCCCAATTTTGCTTTATTATGAGAGCCTGGACACAAAAAAGATATTAGCTTAGAATTACAACTTTTGGCTGATGTGGCTTTAATCGGAAGCCCTAGTGTATGAAAGTCTAGTTTGATAAATTCTGTTTCTCACACAAAAGCAAAAGTAGCAAATTACCCTTTTACTACCCTTATCCCAAATTTGGGAAGCATTCAAATCAAAGATCTTAATTTTAATATGATAGATATCCCTGGACTGATAAAATGAGCTGCTGAAGGAAAATGACTTGGAAATGCTTTTTTGAGACATGTGCTAAAAGCTAAAATTTTTTGTCTTGTTGCTGACCTATCTAGATTTGATATTGGAATTACTGAGGTTATAAATATTTTTGAAGAAATTATAGAATATATAAAAAATAAAATTGATCAAAAAGTAAAAATAAGATTTTTTGATGAAGATGGAGATATTGTAATGGAAGTAAAACAAAATAAAAAAATCATTTTGAATAAAAAAATTGTTTTCACTGTAAATAAATATGATCTTGTTCCTGATAATGAAATTATAGAAGAATATAAAAAACAATTTCTGAAAAATTTAAATATATACTTAAAAGAAAATTTTTCTTTTGAAATAGAAAAAAAATCTTTTGAAAACAATTGTTTTGTTGTTTCTGCGGCATCTCATTTTGCTTTGGATGAATGGTTGAAATGACTTGTAAGAATTATAAGAAACACTAATTTGGAAGAAAATAATTTTGTAATAGAAAGAAAAGATAAATCTCAGAAAGCGAAAGTAGAGATGATAAAAGATATTACAAATTTAGAAAAAAATAAATTATTGTCTGAATGATATATAGAAGAAATAGACTCTCAATTTATTAAAATTTGGGAAATAAATGATAGTGAAATTTGTAAACTAGTATTTATTACATGGTGGTGAAATGATGAAGCTGAGCTTTGGTTTTGGAAAGAAATGGGATTGAAATGATTTATTTCAGAATTTGAAAGAAATGGGATTAGAAAATGAGATGTTTTGAAAATAATTAGCTATTATGAAGGACAAGAAAACAGATATATACTATATTAGTTGTTGAAGGTGAAATAAGATTTATTTGTATTTAAAAAAGTAAAATAAAGAGAATTTATTTTAAACAACAAATTGGGACTTTGCTCTAACAAATCAAGATTTTAACTGATAATATAATTTATGTTTGTGATATTAAATATTTCAGATTCTGATAAACATTGGCGTGAATGAATTCTAGAATATTCCAAAAGACTTGGGAAAGCAGTAGTTATTGAAAATATAAAACCAATAAAAAATTGAACTCAAGCACAAATAATTGAAAAAGAAACTGACTTGATTTTGGAAAGATTGGAGAAAAAATACAAAGATTGGAATAAAATTTTATTGAGCAAGGAATGAAAAAACTATAGTACTGAAGATTTATGAAAATTTTTATGAAAGCAAAAAAATGTCTTTATCATATGATGACCATATTGAACAAACGAAAACAAGTTGATAAATTTTGGTATAAAAAGAATTTCTTTTGGAAAAATTACACTACCCCACTGACTGGCAAAACTCGTATTATTGGAGCAAATTTATAGAATTGGAAGTATCAACTCTGGAAAAAAATATCATTATTAGTTTGGAGAATCAGTAGTTAATTATCAGAAGTATTAAAAAAAATTGTAAAGAGCTTGTCAGATGAGTTTATGTTTGCAAGAGCTAGCAAACACGAACTCTTTATTGTTTTTTTCAAATTTTTCTCTTTTTTTTAAACCTCCTCCCCTTTGATGCAAAGAGGTGGAAATTTTGGATAGGTGGAGAGATTTTGTGGAACCTCGACTTAATAATGGGTTTGGAGATCTTTTTCACACTCTTGTCATTCTGAGCGAAGCGAAGAATCCATTTACTGTCATTTCGAAATATTCTATCTTGCTAGAAATCTTCCTATAATGCTTTTAGATCTCTCGCAACAATATCAACTCGAGATGACAAATCCGCAACAATATCCACTCGAGATGACAAATCCGCAACAATAACGACTCGAGACGACATATTCTACTGTCATTTCGAAGTGCTCTAAATGCGAGAAATCCCCTATAATGCTTTTAGATCTCTCACAACAATAACGACTCGAGATGACAATATTCTACTGTCTGTTCGAAGTACTCTACCTTGCGAGAAATCTTCCTAAATCCCCCCTACCCCCCTTAATAAGGGGGGCTTTTTGTCATTCTGAGCGAAGCGAAGAATCCATTTACTATCACTTCGAAGTGCTCTATCTTGCAAAAATCCCCTTTAATGTTTTTATATTTCTTCCAATAATTCTGTAATGATATCATTGTAGATATCCATTCATGTATCTGTTAGTTTAATTCAATTTCAAATTTTTGATATAAATCATTGTTGAATATAAGAATCTAATTTTTGATCTATATTTTTTACTAATATGGATGAAAATTTTTGTAAGTCATTTATTCAAACATCAGTCCTAAGAGTTAAGAAAAACTCTTCTATCAACAAATCTTTTTGTGTTAGGTTTTGGATAGAATCTTTGTCCCAAAAATCTCATTTATTATAATTACTTAATTTAAGTGTGTTTGTCCAACGAAGTGCTAATGAATTTTTTGAAATTCATAAATATTTTTTTAAGGCTAAGTTTGGATTTTTAATAAATGAAGATGCTGAAGTTCACAAACCAACATAATCTCACATTTCTCGGTATACCCTATTGTGAATGCTACTTTTTCACCCAAGAGAGAAGTTGGATAATTCGTATCTTTTATATCAAGAATCTAAAACAATATCTTTTAGTATAGCAAACTCTTCATAAACAAAATCATCAGAAGAATCAAGAAGTGAAAAATGAGCAGGAGTTGGTGATTGAAAGTTTTTTTGTGAAATGTTCTTGTTTTTTTCTAAGTCATCTTTTTGATAGTATCGCAAACTACCAGGAAACAATTCTAAAGTGTATATGGAATAAGAATCTATAAATTGTGTAGTTGCTAAATTTTGAAAGAACTCTAATGCACTTTGGTTTCGTAATTGTAAATTTCATTTTTTACTTTTATGGAAATAACCAAATGCTATAAAATCTAAATTGAATACATTATTCCCTTTTTTTATTTTTTGAAGTTCTCTAAATAATTCTACTAAGCCAGGGAACATTATATCTCTTCATGCCATAGACAATACTGAGTTATCAAAAGACTGTATCCCAAAACTAAACCTAATTCTAGGAAAAAAAACATATTTTGAGCTTAATGTTTTTACAAAAGTTAGAACTTCATTTTGTGGATAAGGGTTCATTTCTATGCTAAATTCTCAAAGATTTTCTATATTAAAATTTTCTATTATAGTATCTATAATTTTTTCTATATTTCTTAGTCATAACAATTGTGGAGTTCATCAGCCAAAATAAATAGATTTAATTTCTTTATCCTTAAGAATTTTGGAATAATGGTGTATTTCTGAAATTAGAGATTGTGTGTAGTTGTTTATTTCATTATGAAAACTTTCTGATTTCATTTGATCAGATGGACAAACTTGGAAACTACAATAAGGACATTTTGTTTTACAAAATGGGATATGGATATATAAAGAAAGCATAGTTTAGTCAAAAGTTAAAAGTCTGATAATAAGAGTAAGTTTAATCTAGATTAACTATTTTTCTCTTATTTTCAAAGGAATTAGAATAATAATGTTTGGAAAATAATTTATTGTAAATCTAATAAACCGTATGTTTTTTTATAAGGTTTTTGTGTAGATATGAACTAGTTATAATAATTATTTAAACTACTCTAAACTCTAAAAGCAAAAAAAATCAAGTGTAAAATTTGCATTTTTTTGAATTCTGATTATAATTTGTATATGTAATTTTATTTACTAAAAAAACTATTATGATTAACTCAATTAATGTTTCAGATGAAACAAATAAAAAATTAACAGAGCAATTTGAGATTTCTGAACAAGCAGATCAAATAGAATCTACTACAAAACACCACAATAATGAGATAGATAATATGAAAATACAAGCTAATGAAAAAAAACAAAGTGAAATTAAGGATTTGATGTGAAAATTAAATGAAGATTCTGAAATTCAGGATCAAAATGATATTTTATATGATTGTGAAAAGAGGGTTAATGATTGAAAAAATTATTTTAATGCTTTAAATGGAGATCAGGAAGCTATCCAAAGAAAAATAAAGGAGCTGGGTTATGTTAATAAGTCCACATGGATTACTACATCACAGTATTTTCTTGGATTAGATGATTTGAATGAAGAAGATCTGCAAAAAGAATATATCAAATACTTTGAACCTCAAACAAGTGTATATTATCTATGATGAGTTATAAATGCTGTACTTGCTAGAGCATTTGATATGTGATTTTTTTCAGCTATGAATGGTAAAGAATGAAAGGTAGATGAAAAATTTTCAAAAACAATTCGTATTACACAAAAACTTGTCAATATTTCTAGAAAAAGAAAAGCAGCTCAAATATAATCTACTACAGAATATACAAGAATTAGATGAATGATGTGGGGATACAAGCTCACATTGATGAAAATTTGGGTGAAAATAAAGAATTACCTGATTTGAAGCAATGATTTACAGATAATTTTAATAAGTTAAGAATAAAAATTTGAACTTTATATTTATCAAAAATAAAAAAATATAGAAATTTTAATAATCAAGATCCTCCTTGAAAACTTAATCAGATTTTTATTGAATTTAATAAAGTAAAAACTGTGGAAAAACTTTATCTATTAGGTAAAGATTTTTTTATATGAATGTTTTTATCAGATCCAGGAAGCTATAAAGCGTTGACAACATAGAATGAATATGAAGAAATTAAACGAAATGAAAAGATTAAATAAATATTTGTTTGATAATACTAAAGATCAAAAATTAAAATTTGAATTAAGAGAAATAGATAAATATATTGAAAATTTTAGTCATATATTAAAAATGCATCTTTCCAGAAGATTATTATAATAAAAAATCTAAATTAAATTTTGCCTGCCTTATATTTTTTGGTTGAAATGTTGTTTTGTTTATATAAAAGTTTGTTAACAACAAAGTGGAAGTTTATTTGTTGTAAATTATATTGATTGTTTTAAAAAGTTTTTGATAATGTTTTTATGCTATAATGCACAAAGTTTTTGTAAGGCGAATTAAATTATATTACTTGATAATTTTAAAAATTAAACTAACTTATGCAACTTTTTAAAAGAGTTTTGTTATCTTTGTTCCCTGACGAAATGATGACAAACAATGTAAATCCTGCTAGCATGTTTATCTCTTTTATTTCTACTAAAGAGTTTTTTTCTGTGATAAATAGAAAAATAATTGAAAACTATAAATTGAATCTTTTTGATATAGCTATTGATCCATTTGAATTTAAAATTGGTTTTGGAGAAAACAAATGAATCAAAAAAAAAGATGTGGATTTGTATTATGGCTATTGTAGTACAGCAAACATGAATGGCTATAGGTTTTTAAATCCAGCAAATATTGGTAATGGCCTAGCCTTAGTTAGTAGTATATATCTAGAAAAAATCTTTAGAAAATATCCTAATGAGTACTTTTTAAATTTTTTGTTTGCTATTTATTTATTAAACTTTGTGTTTTTAGCTAGAATAAAAGTTTTTCCTTTTGATAATAGACAAAAAAATTATAATCGGTTTGTGGAAATCTTATTTAACTTTTATGAAATAGTTTTTGAACAATCAAAACACAAACTAGATTATGGATTTTTAGAAGAAATTAAGAGAGAAATTTTATGAGAAATAAATCTTTTATTTTTGTTATTTGAACATTTCAAATTATTTAATTGAGCATTTAAAAATTCAGATGGAAATGATGAGGATTTTTATAAATGGATATTTTATGATGAATTAAAAGAAGCAAGTCTAAAAAATATGATAGCAAATTTTATTGATCAAAAAGATAAATTTATTTACAAATCTAGTTTTTCTATTGTTGAAAAAAAAATATTACAATATGTCTTGCCAGCTGATATTTTGTTGAAATACTTATTTGTTGATACTGACATATCAATGGTGGTCAATGATATTGTTTCAAAAATTTACGATACCGATATTTTAAAAGAAAAGTTAGATAGTTTCCGTAAAGACAAATGAGATCTTCAAAGTGTTTATATGTATATTACTGATCATAGAAACTTCAAAAAAACATTTTTTAAAGGAGTGCAAAAATATATTATGGACACTTTTCAAAATGAAGAAAAAATTAGTTGAAAAAGTTTATGAGATGAAATTGATGATATGATGTCAGATATTTGAGACGATCCAGAAAATTTAAAAGATCTTAAAATTCCAGAAAGGATAAAAAGAGAATCACAAATTATGGAAAAGATATTAAATTTTTATATCACCTTGGTTTGAGGTTTTTGGATTGCAAGATGAGATAATTTTTATTTAAGACTATTCAAAAAAGATATAATAAATGATAGTTTAAGGATTGAAAACTGGTCTGAAAACAAGAAAAATACAATACATTATTATGGTTCTTTGTTGTACAACTACGGAAAAAATGTATTTTATTACAAAAATGTTGCAGAAAATATAAGAGCAGGTAAACAAAAGTTTTTTTTACCATATAAAAATTTATCAAAAAACATTTATTCCAACATGCATATGGTTAGGATGTTTGATGAAAATTTTTTAGCTACTTTTTTGCAATGGATAAATACAAAAGATATAAAATTATATGTAAATAGTAAAAATGTACTAGAGCAATTCAAAAAAATGTTTTCAGAAAATATAGGATTAATAGTTAAAAAAAATAAAAACGAAATGATAGATTATTTATATAAAGACAAACTAAAAAACATTTTTGAAAAACTAAACTTTAGTAAAATTTTAAAAAAATCATTGAATGATGAAGATTTTTTTCATATAAAAGATTCTATGTATTCTGTAGATTTTTGGATTTATGACAAATTATTGGATGAGTTTGCTGAATTGGAAATGAAAAAAGAATATTCTGATACAAATATTTTATGAATTTTAGCATCTCTGATGGAAACTTTGTTTGGATTTATGCTTTATACAAATTATTTGAAAAAAAATAACAACAACAATTTAGATGATTTATATGAAATTTATTGTATAGATGTATTAAATATTAACAAAACTTATGCTAAAAAAATGATTAAAAAAATAAAAAAAATAGAAATAGAGTTTGAAAAAATTTTGAGCCTTTGGATTGATTTAGACGATAACAATAATTTCTTTAAAATAGCTTCTACAAATTGGTCTAATTTTATAAAAGGGAAAGAAGAAGATATATATAAGTCAGTTTCTTGAGAGGATGTTTTATGGTTTAAAGGATTTTTGAAAAATACCACTTATTACAACAAAAGGTATATTATTCCAAAATAAAAAAGATTAAAAAAAGAGCAGTCTTTCTCAAACTGCTCTTTAGTAAAAATGAAACAAAATTTAACTATTTATTTTGGATTGTTAATTCCTTTATTTTATTTATTTTTCAAGATTTTTCATGCTCTCATAAGCATTAGCATTGTCCACCCCCTAAGTTCTTTAGATTTAGGATTATCTATTTTTGTCATTATTCCATTTGTCTTAAGTCAAGCTAAGTGATCTTTATACCAATATCATTCATTTTTATTAAGCAAATTATCATCTTTAATATTATATTTATCTCCAAACAATAATCTAGAAAAAACTGTTCAAAACTCAGCTCTAGTTACTATATCATTAGGATCAAAGTTATCTTTTGGTGTTTTTCAATCAGGATGTAATCACATCAAATTTAGCTCACATGCTGTTTTCATAAAGTATTTCAATTCATCACTTTCTTTTTCTATATCTTGAAACTGATCACATCATTTTTTTCATACATCTGGTTTTTTTCACATAACATTTATTGCATATTCTGAAATCATTTTAGCAAAATGATTTCTATATAAATAACCATCCAATTTAGCATCTCGAATAGGGCATATAGTAGTAATACCATAATTATAAGAATAAAGATATGTTAACTTTAATTCATCAGAATAATTTGATTTATTTATCCCACATATATCTGCACTTTCATGAAATCATCATTTACAAGTTCAATCATAATAACTATCAGAGTAATCTTTACATAACTCATTTCATCATAGTAATCCTCAATTTAGACAACAATTATCTTTAATAAGATATCATCAAGCCCCTCATCATCCACCTAAATCTCATTTATTAGATGTTTGTGGTTTTGGGATGTATAATCACTCACTCATAACTTTTAATCATAAAACCCTATCTTCTGATTCTGGCTCAACCTCAAAAAATAAAGTATGTCCAAGATCTGATGAAGTAATAGCGTATTCTATATCTGTGGCTCATACAATAGGCTTTCCATCTCTATATCGCTGATAAGTAGAAGTTCATTCTCATAGACTACTATATTCTGCAACGAATGATTGACCTAAACTTCAATTATGATAAGCAATAATAGGAGTTCAGTTTGGAGAAATTACTAAGTGACCAATACTTCAGTTTATCTCATCTCATAGCTGGTTCCATGTTCAGTTAGTGTATTCTGCAACAACTAATTGGTTTGAATATCAATCCCAATAATTATAAGCAATAATAGGAGTTCAGTTTGGAGAAAGCACTAATTGACCAATACTTCAGTTTATCTCATCTCATAGCTGGTTCCATGTTCAGTTAGTGTATTCTGCAACAACTAATTGGTTTGAATATCAATCCCAATAATTATAAGCAATCATAGGTGTTCAGTTTGGAGAAATTACTAAGTGACGAATCTCTCATTTTTGAATTTCAAATAGATTGTTCCATATTCAGTTATTGTAAGTAAAATCATAAGTTCCTAGCAATTTGCTACCAACTGTCACCTCTCCAAATATATTAAGGTTGCTTGCTATAGGACGGATTGGATGTTTACAAGAATCGTTGTGATAAACTTCTCCAGTTCATACAGGAAATAGTCAATCTGCTATTAAATAGCTATCTCCATCCAAACACCAAAGAAATACTGGTTCACAATCACTTATTTTAGCTTTAGCTAATCCCCTTAGTTTTCTAGCTTGCTCTTCTTCTTCTTTCATATTTGGATCTTCTATCTTTTTCTTTTCATCTTTTACTCAAAATCAATAATCAGAAGGATTGACATAAGCTTCTCCTATATTCCCATCAAGAATATTTATAGTTTCTGAACTGTTTGTACAGCTCATTCATTCTCATTCTGTCATATCTATGTGTATAGTTTTTGTGTTGTTGGATATATCCATATCTATGGTTTCATCTGAACTAATAAATAGATTGATATCAAATCATCCTGCTACATAAGGATGTCTTCAAAAGAATGTTGCTTCTCTAGTATCATAATATAATTCTTGATCATAAGAATATACTTTTGCTCCACAATTTTCTATTTTATCTAATCATAAAGCTACTCATAAAGCTTCAAATATTGGACAAGATTCTAAACTATATTCTCAAAAAAATACACATACTTGTGACATAATACTAGAAGCTGGAATTCCATTTGATAAATATTCTTTCACTATCTTTGAAACTGTTATAAAATCTTCCTTTTGTTTTACTGTTCATAGCAAATTAAGTGCATCTACTATTGCCCATGCCCAAGCTTTCATTCCAGAACTAGCCAATATCTCTGCTGAATGTTTCAATAATATTGGTTCTGGATATAGATCAGGAATATTTATTTGACAATCTTTTTCTGGATACCCATCACAGTTTAATAATGATGCTAAAAGCGTTTCTATCAAATTATCTATATGATCTACATATTTTCCTGTTCATTTTATAAAATCAGCATAACATCAATCTCCAGGTCATCCATAAACTATTTTAGAGTCACCTGAAAATGGAGATTTAAATGGAAGTGTGTAATCGAAATTGAAATCAAAAGGCACTCACACATAAATTGTTGCTGATGATCTTTGTCCAGAATATGCTGCTTCTATACTAAATGGCAATAAGCCTCCACTATATACCTTTGCCTCAGCTAGCATTTCCTTAAGCAAAAATGAACCATCAATAGAAAAATCTCATTGTTGATCTACACTATAATCACAAGATCAATCATTTTTTGTTGCATTTGGATTATAGTTGTTTGCTCTTGGATCAGTACATCATAGAACTTCTATTTGCTGAGTTGCTCTCCAATCTCCATCAGTCTTCTGATCTACAAAAGATAAAAGCTCTTTAGATAGTTGATGATAGTCTATACGGTTGTAATATATTTGTAATCATTTATTACCAATCAAATTCACTAATTGTTTAATAGTTTCTGGTAGACTTGTTAGTTGGTTATAGTCAAGGAATAAAGTCTGCAAAGAATTTGGGAAAACTACTCAATCTATGCTTGTTAGTTGGTTATTGTAAAGGTTTAAATTCTGCAAATTTTCAGGGAAAACTACTCAATCTATGCTTGTTAGTTGGTTACCAGCAAGGAATAAGTCCTGTAATTGTGTGTGATTGACAAAAGCATCACTTTCTATGCTCGTGATTCCTTTGAAATCACATTGAGTAGCTGTAGTATCACAGCCATATTCTGACACTATATTTCCACTAGTTAGGACTACTGGTGTCTGCGCAAAACTCTTGCCCAGATCCAGTGTGCTAAAAAATCACACAAAGAGTAATGCCATCTTTACTATCGCAAATGCTCATAATGTACCAAATAAATACTTCTTTCCATGTCTTTGAAAATAATTTAGAACATTATTTGTATGTCTAAATCAATGATTAAAGTTTTTGTTCATTTTTGTTTCAATAAAAAGATAAAAAATTTTTACATATTCAATTATAATCAGAAAGATTTTTTTGTCAAAAATTTGAGGACTTTTTTGGGATATTTGGCATAATTAAAAAAAATGTGTGGCTAAAACAATAGGAAACAGTAGAAGGTAATTGTTTTATCTACTGTTTTTTTATAAATGCAATATAAAATTTGTAAAAAATGTTGAGAAAAG
>JALOAF010000080.1 GCA_023228925.1 Candidatus Absconditabacterales bacterium
TTACATTAAGTTAGGACAACCTGCCACAACATTATCTGGAGGAGAAGCTCAAAGGATTAAGTTAGCCAAAGAATTGAGCCGTCAAAGTACTGGCCACACACTGTATATATTAGATGAACCCACAACCGGATTACATTTTGCAGATATTAAGAAGCTCTTGCAAGTTTTAGGGCGGCTACGTGATGGAGGAAACACTGTCTTGGTGATTGAACACAACTTAGACGTGATTAAAACCGCCGACTACATCATCGATTTGGGGCCTGAAGGTGGAGACGGTGGGGGAATGGTGGTTGCCCAAGGAACACCAGAAGAAATTGCTACCAGTGGATCATACACTGGAGAATTTTTAAAAGAAGTGTTAAATGAATCTTCTGAATCCATAAATCCAAAAATAAGTCATGAAAAAGAGTTGAGTAAATCAACAACCGAAAATCGTGGGAAATGAGCCAAACTAGGAACAACAGAAATTCATTAACATAAATCTGGATTTTTTTTGTCCTAAAAATATTTTTAATACAGTTTATCTAAATTTTTATTTTGGGAGTGTCCCGTAATTATTTTTCTTTTTTTTGTATGATTTTTCTTTAAAGTAGGTTGGGGAGTGATTTTTGTTTTTGATTATTTTTATGGTGTATTTTTTGATTTTATTGGTTTTTAAATAGTTAAATTTAAATATGTGGGAATTTAAAGTATGTTTTGGAGAAACAATACCAAAAAATTCCCACAATAGCTTTTTTGGTTGTGATGGGTCTTAAATTTTTTGGTTTGGTGTTCTGCCTTTTTGATTTTTCAAAAATTTAATGATAAAAGAGGTTGTTTAGAATTATGGTTAATGCAGCTAAATACCGGGAAATACAGTCCAACTTCGTATTAAACGTTCCAGGAGAAAACTTAAACCATAATAATCCTGTTTTTTTAGTTGATAGGATTATACATGGTTTTTTAAGCGAAAACAGCTTTTTACTACCGAATAAAGAAACAAACCGGGGAAGGCGTAAAACTTACCAAACAGGTGAATTGTTAGGTTTTATTGTGTGGGGAGTCTTAAATGGAATTACCAGTTGTCGTGGGCTGGAAAATTGGTTGAATAATAATGATGAAACTTGTAATTACATTTTAAACAATAAAAAGCCCAGTAAATCGACTATTGCACGTTTTTTCAATAGTAATATGTTTTTAATTGAAGAATTATTCCGTTACACAGTTAATTTAGGTATAAAATATGATTTAATTGGTTTTGAGCATGTTGCGATCGATGGAACGATTTTAAAGGCTAATGTGAATAAATTTAGAGTTATAAAGATGTGTGAGCGGGAATATCTTGAAAATCTTATTACTGAGATGGAAAAAGATGATGATTTACTCTTTAAACTAGAAAAATACTTCTTAGATGATGTTTTAGATGAAAACAACCATATTATCATCCAAGAAATAAAAAATGAATCAAAAAAAGAAGTTTTAAATCTATTAACAAAATCATTAATGAGTGATGAAGAGAAAAGGGAAGTTTTGGACTTTATTGTTTATTTGAAGGCCAATTATAATGGGAAAAATACCATAAGTCTTACAGACCCTGAAAGCCGCTGGATGAAGGATAAAAAAGGAAATACCGGTTTAAATTATAATTACCAAGTTGCAACAGACGATAAATATGATTTTATCGTCGCACAAAAGCTGGTTAACGATCCCACCGATCATCATCAGTTTATTCCCATGTCAGATGAAGTAAAAATGAATTTAAACAGACATCCCACTTTATACACGGCAGATAATGGTTATTTAACCGATAAAACAGCAGAATACTGCTATCAGAATAATATTACCACAATAATGCCTGACAGAACCGAAAGCATAAAAATCAAACACCAAAAACCTGAAAACAGATTTAAAAAACATAATTTCCAATATAACTGGGAAGAAGACGTTTATATTTGCCCACAAAACCAAATACTAAAATATACAAACAATCGAAGAATAAACAGCAAATTATACCGAGTATATTCCACTAAACAATGTAAAAATTGCATACACAGCCAGGAATGCTACAAAGGAATAAAAAGAGAAATATTTCACACAGCAAATCCCCTAAAAATTAAAATGAGTGAAAATTACAACTCAGATCTCGGAAGAAAAACTTATCGAAAAAGATTTCACACCGGCGAAACCTACTTCGCAATCCTCAAAAACTCACGTAAATTCCCCGGAATACAAAGAAAAACCATCAAAAAAGCACAAACAGAACTAACACTACAAACAATAGCCCACAACATAAAAATAATACACAAGCACCTAAAACCACACTAAAAACCAAAAAAAACCTGTTAAATTATAAAAAAAAACAACACCTCCAACACCAAAAACCATAAATAACACTAAAACCAACAATAATAATAATACCAAAAAAGCATCGAATAACAACTTCAACTGTAAAAAAACCAAGAAAACTTAAATCAAACAAAAAAAACCAATACATAAATCAACCTAAAAAAATAGATAAATGGGACAATCCCACCCTAGATTATTTTTTTGGATTTAACAATCAATTTTGTTATGATAATCTAAAATATTGATTTAACAATTACTTTTATATTATTGTCTATTAATTATTGGTATGGATGAAAAAAGAATAG
>JALOAF010000081.1 GCA_023228925.1 Candidatus Absconditabacterales bacterium
TACAATCATTTCACAGGTTCATCTTACGAAAGTTAGTGAAACTTTGACTAATTACCTGCTTTTTATATTTTTAAATTTTGTTTTCTTATATATATTCTTTGAATTATTTTTGAGTAACAGAATTACAAAATACTTAAAATACAATAATGTTAGTAAAAATATTATTTTGCCATTTATCATTGTTTCAAAAACTAATACGCAAACATCAAGATATGCTTACATAGCAACTTCTATTGCTTTAGTATTGTTTTTGTTTATAAATTTATGTTTAAAATATGATCAATTGAGTTATTTTAATCAAGTTGCAGTTAAAGGAAATATTATTTGGCTTTTTTCTTTGCAAGTCAGTTTTTATTTCATTGCTAATAATTTTATCCTGTTTTTTAAATCCGGCATAAGCAGTAAAAATGCTGTTATTAATTCAGTTATGGCAATTGCTTTGCTTTCAGTTGTGTCTATAACATTGTTTAAGATTGGAAACAGAGGTATTGCGTTTCCTTTTTTACTGGCAGGTTCCACCGTATTTATACAAAAAAATCGATTACTTAATCTTAAAAAATTGTTTCTTATAGTTTCAATCATTTTTTTAATTATTGGTTTTTCTCAATTTCTAAGATCAAATAGAGGAAATGCAAAAGAGTTAAGCCAAACAAAGTTTGAGATGGCTATGATATTAGATTTTTTTTCATTCAGATCAATTTTATTTCAAGATTATACATCTTGTGCCTCTTCATTAATGTATACAATTGAAAATCAGATTATAGATCCTTATTTTTACTTATTAAGTACTCTCGGAAATAGCATATTTTTCTTAAATTATCCAAGCATTCCTCAGTTTATATCAAGAAAGGTTTTCCCCGACGGCGGCTTTGGTATCGGAGGTTTAATTTTTAATGATGGTTTTGTTTTAGCGGGCTGGTTAGGGGCAGTTATTTTGCCATTTATAATTACTTTTTCTTTCAGATTGTATTATGATATCCTCCTAAGAAAAAACGATAAAGACTTCAAAATTTATTTTTTGTTTGTTTTTGCGTCTTTATTTACATTAAATCTAGTTCGGGGGCAAGCATATATTTTATTCAAGGCGCTTTACATGTATTTCCCGCTTTGCATATTTATTTATGCATATTCAAGAGGATATAAAATTAGGCTTTTAAAACAATGATAAAATCAGATTTAAATGATAAATGTATAATTTTGACAACCGTGAGCTTTCCATACGGTAACGCAGAAACCTGGCTTGAAACAGAAATATTATTTCTGGCTAAATCATTTAAAAAAGTAATTGTTATTCCCTATAAAACAGAGGGTAAGTTAAGAGCCGTGCCGAGTAATGTTATTCTTGTAAAAGATTTCAAGAGCAAATTTATACTAAACATATTGCGTTTTTTTTCTAGTATAAAGAGATGCGGGTTTTTAATTCGTCTAATGGCAATTGACAAAAATATAACTTTTTTAGTTCTGCAATTTTGGTGGGCTTTGACAGCAAGTGCGTGGTATAAAAGAATTGAGAATCTATTGAAAAAAGAAACATTCAAAGATGTTATAATATATAGCCAATGGTTCAACGGTTGTGCTACGGCATTGGCACTGCTTAAAAGCAAATATCCAAACGTTAAGACAATTGTTAAATGCCACGGTTGGGATGTTTATGAAGATAGATTAAAAATTGATTTTTATCCATTTCGCAAACAAACAATTGAAAAAGTAGACAAAGTTTTTGCTATTTCAGATGACGGAAATTCACATCTTGCTTCAATTTATCCTTCTTTTAAGCAAAAAATTGAAACTATAAAACTTGGTGTTTTTGACCACGGCTTTTGTAATAAGAAAAATGATTTCAATGTCCTTAAAATTGTATCTTGTTCTTATCTAAATAATACGAAGAGAATACATTTAATCATTGATGCATTGTCATATTTTAATAATACTAATTATAATATTGAATGGCATCATATTGGTGGTGGCGAACTACAAAAAACATTGGAATCTTACGCTAAAGAAAAATTAAATAATGAAGGAGTAACTTATAAGTTTCTGGGCAATTTGAAAAATGAAGAAATCAGGGAATTATACGCAAACAACTTTTTTGATATGTTTTTAAATGTCAGCTCTTCAGAAGGTATCCCGGTATCAATAATGGAGGCTCAGTCCGCTGGGATTCCTGTTATAGCGACTAACGTCGGCGGCACAGGGGAGATAGTTAACAACCAAAACGGCTTGTTACTGGATAAAGATTTTAAACCTTATGACCTTTATAAGATTATTGCTAGTGTTATAGATGCTCAAGAGGATTGGATTAAAAAAAGAAGTCTGTCAAGAAAACACTGGGCAACTTATTTCAATGCAGAAAAAAATTACAAAAAATTTATTGAAAAAATTAATCTTTTGTAACTATTCATTCAGGTTTTTGCTAACTCAATTAAGTCCGAACATTGGTCAGTTTTGTATACCTTACCGCATTCAGAGCATTTATATTCTTTGTTTTGTTCTGACTTTTCGCCTGTGATAAGTTTTACTCCGCATTGGCAGACCCAACCTTTTATTTTGGCGGGGTTTCCCGTTACGAGGGCGTAATCGGGGA
>JALOAF010000002.1 GCA_023228925.1 Candidatus Absconditabacterales bacterium
AGCTGTTTTTCTATGATTTTCATGAATTGTTTACACTTTTTCATCTAAATATTGGATAATAATAAAGAGGGATACCCTTTATTATATCTTTTTTAATGTGTAAACCTAATTGCTGCAATAGTAATATAAAAAAGTGCTCAAAAATTTGACAAATAAAAAAAAACAATTAATATAGTAATATAAAATTTTAATTTTTAACTTTTATAAAAATGAGCAAACGACAAACAGTTGGTCAACCTAATGTTGATGGGCTAAAGTATTCTTTATTAGAGCAGGAAGGTAAAAAAAATAGATATAGGCTGTCTTGAAGAAATACAACAAATGAACTAATAACAGTATTGTGAACAAAAGAACATATCAATGAATATGTTTGAAAAGATATAATTTACATTAGCGAAGCTGAAAAATTAGAATCAAAAATCAAAAAAAGCTCTGAAGCTATAAATAGGTTATTTCTAAGATTAAAAAAAGAGACCCCACTAAAAAGTGAAATAAACATTTGGCAAACAATTGAATGAAAAAATATTATGTCAGAGTTCCTTAATGAAATAAATGATTCCAATACCATTCAATCTTTATTTAAAAAATTACAGCTTAATCTTAAGGATTACAACTTAAAATTTTCTCATTCACCATTTATTTATTTTAGAGAAAAAGATAAACTACCTAGCCTTTGGTTTAATGTCAGCTTCATTTGAGAAGATATTGTCAAAGAAAAAGAGGTAAAAAGAAAAACTCAAGAATCTGCAGAACAATTAAATAAAATATATTTAAGATTGAAAAATAGTGATTTATCTAAAAAAGAAATTAACATTTATGCAGATCCAGAATGACAAAAAGTAATTACAGATTTTGTACAATGAACAACATCACAAAATTGACCAAAATTATTAGAAAAATTAAAAGATGAGTTATCTAAATATGGATTAAGTTTTTCTTATCCAGCATACAATTATTTTATCGAAGAAGTAAAAACACCAAATATTTGGTTTAATCTAAAAGAAATAAAAATTGCAGCATAAATAATATTTGTAACAACTATTGCTACAATACTCACAAAAAAACATGAGTAAAAATTATATTAATTCATAATAAAAAATGAAAAAATGAAAAAAATATTATAAATCTATATATAAAAAGGTATTTACACAAAATGCTAAATTATTTTCTAAATATCAATATAGCTATACAGGTAGTGTTATTTTATTTTGGACAATAGCATATCGAAAAAAAATTCCAGACGACTTAGATGTTGCATTAAATCGAAACAACAAAGGACTAAATGAGTTATTAGATTTTTATGAGACATTAAAAAATAATAAACACACAAAAAATCTCAGCATAAAAACAGTTTTTAAACATACATATAAAATTAATAAACAAAGTATTCAAGTAAAAAAATATGAACAAATTAATCCCAAAAATATAGATAAAAAACTTTTTGAAATATTATTAGAAAGTGGAAATTTAAGAATAAGTTATGATATTTTTTGAATAACTACAGAGCTTTTCCCAGAAAAAAATGGAAATGGTCTTACTAACTTGTGAGTTATGAATAAGACAATACAATATATTACAATAAAAAACAAATCTAAGAAGTTACAAATACCAATGTTGAGCTATAATGCAATTGCTCAATGATATGCAATGAATTTTCTTAAAGAAATCGTATGGAATAATATTTATCGTTTTACTGAACTAAACAGTAAAGCTAAAGATTGAATGAGACTTTTTAGCATTATTTCTTTGTTAGAAAAACAAAAAGAAGATGCTTCTCCAAAATGAACACTAAATTTTATTAAAAATACAGTCAATGAATATAAAAAAATTCAAAAAAAACACAGATCAAAGTACATTGACAGTGCAATTACAGAATTTCCCCGAATTTATAAAATGATGAATGAAATAATAAAAGAATATTACAATATCGTTAAAAAACAAAATAGTAAAAAATATACATTTACAAATTTTTACAAAAAATTATGAAACTATAAAAAAGAGTTAAACCAATACATTGGCTATTTACAAAATGATATGTTAACCATGCTAAAAAAAGATATTTTATGAGAAAAGTATATTATTTATGATATTGTAAAAAACTTTTCAAAACAAAGCACAGTTTGTAGTGGTAAAGAAATAAAACAAATTACAAAAAATCTTTCAAAAATAAACAAACAAATAAAAAATGTTTGAATTAAGGGTAGAAATGAGTCTTTTGCTTATTTTTATGAAATGTACATGCTAAAAAATTTATATATTGCGCCAATAACAAAAATATTATAATCATAAAATCCTAAACTCACAATAAAATTAATCAAAATTGTAGCTTATATTTCTTAAGTTTAACACATATTTAAACAAAAAGATGCATAAATTTTATTTTGAAATAAACAAAAAGTGTTACAAGCTTTATAATTTTTTAGTTCTATAAACTCACTTATTTATCTTGAAATAAAACAAGCAATCTTTATCAATAAATTCACTATTTAACTATTCCAAAAATCATGAATAAATACAATCCAAAAGAATCAGAAAAAAAACGACAAGATTTTCGAGAAGAAAATAAAATTTACAATTTTGATTTAAGTTCAAAGAAGGAAGTTTTTAGTATAGACACGCCACCACCTACAGTAAGTGGAAAATTACATATTGGACATATTTCTTCATACACTCAAGCTGAAATTGTTGCTAGATACAAAAGAATGAAATGATATAATGTTTATTATCCAATGGGCTTTGATAACAACTGAATTCCCACAGAGTTATTAGTAGAAAAAGATCTAAAAATAAACATCAAAGAAATGGAAAGGAAAGACTTTATCCAAAAATGTTTGGAGGTAAATCAAAAATATATCAAACTATATAAAAATCTATGGCAAACAATGGGATTGTCTATAGATTGGGACAAAACTTATAGTACCATTGATCCAAAAACTCAACAAATAGTACAACAAGAGTTTGTAAAATTATACAATAAATGACATATCATAGCCAAAGAATTTCCTGCTTTATGGTGTACTAAACTTCAAGCCACAATAGCACAAGCAGAAACTGAGGAACAAGAGTTTGAGGAGTATTTCAATGATATAGAATTTAGTTTAGAAGATGGGACAAAACTCACTATTGCCACCACTAGGCCAGAACTACTTCCAGCTTGTAAAGCAGTTTTTGCTCATCCAGATGATACTAGATATCAAAAATATTTCAACAAAAAAGTCATCACTCCATTATGAGATACGGTACCCTTATTAGCAGATGACAAAGCAAAAATCGACAAAGGAACATGACTTGTAATGTGTTGTAGTTATGGAGATGAAACAGATGTTTATTGGTTTCAAAAACATTGATTAGAAGCAAAAATCTGTATAGATAGATATGGTAAAATGCAAAACACTGGACTCGCAGAAATCGATGGACTAAAAGTAAATGAAGCCAGAACCAAGATAATAGAAATATTAAAACAAAAATGAGTAGTAAAAAATAGAACAAAAATAATCCAATCCAAGTCTATCTCAGAAAGGTGAAAGGTGGCAGTAGAAATCATCCCAATCCATCAACGATTTGTAAATATATTAGACAAAAAAGATGAACTATTAAAACAAAATGACAAAATGAACCGATTCCCTCAGTTTATGAAAAAAAGATCCAATGATCGAATAGAAAATTTACATCGAGATTGGAATATTTCTAGAAACAGAAAATTTGGAATTCCTATTCCTGTCTGGTATGATATAAATAATTGAAATGTAATATTGCCATCAATAAAACAGCTTGAAAAGTGACCAGTAGATCCATCTGTAGACTTACCAGACTGATATACAAAAGAGCAAGTTAGATGAGAAACTTTAGTTTTGGACACTTGGTTTACTTCTGGTCTTTCTCCTTTGATAAATAAAAACATTTTAGAAGAAAGAGGCTTTGATACAAAAGATTTTTTTCCAATGAGTATGAGGCCTCAAGCTCATGATATTATCAGAACTTGGCTTTTGTATACTACTTTGCACTCTTATCTAAGAGGTTGAGATGTTCCATTCAAAAATATTATGATGTCTGGATTTGTGATGGCAGAAAAATGACAAAAATTTAGTAAATCCAAATGAAATGCTAAATTTGATCCAGAAAATTTAATTAATCAACGATGAGCTGACGCAATTAGATATTGGACAGCAGGAAGTCAGTTATGAAAAGATATGTTATTTGAAGAAAATGAAATTAAAAATGGGCAAAAACTTGTTACAAAACTTCGAAATGCCTCTAATTTTGTACAAATGCTCGCTCAATGATTTGATCCCAAGCAAGAGTTTGGTACCGACAAACTACTAGCTACAGATCAACGAATTATAGCTAGAGCAAATGAAACTATAGAAAAAATGATAAAGTATTTGGACAAATATGAATTTGGGTTAGCAAAAATAGCTTTTGAAGAATTTTTTTGGGCAGATTTTTGTGATAATTATTTGGAATTAGTAAAACTTAGACTATACAAACCAGAATTATTTGAAAACGGAGAAGAAAAAAAATTAGCATGACAATGGACCTTATATCATGTTTTATTTAATATTTTAAAATTAATTGCTCCATACTTACCACATATTACAGAAGAAATTTACCAAAATTATTTTAAAAGTTTTGAAGATCTTGTATCAATTCATAAAACAGACTTTCCTACAGAAATTTTAAAAATAAACAATCAAGAAGAACAAATAAAAGAATTTGATAAAATCAAAGAAATAATAGAAACAGTAAGAAAATTTAAAACAGAAAAACAAATATCAATGTGAGCAGAGTTAAAAAATCTAACAATATCTTGACCAAAAATATTTTTGGAAACAGTGTCAAAATATTTAGACGATATTCTATGAGTCACAAAAGCGCAAAAAATAGATTTAGTAGAAAGTAGTGAAGCTATAGAAATAAAAATCGAAAGTTTATAAATTTTTCAAATCTATAAAGTTCATCAATTAAGTTTACAAAACTACAGCTTAATAAATTTATTTTAATACGAGCTCTCAAACTTTAATTTCTTCCAAAACTTCTTGAATCATGGACTGAATTTCAACAATAGCCATACTATAAATATTGTTAAAATTATTATCACTAATTAACAAATAATTTAATTTATCAGAAGTTTCTTGTAATCAAGAGACCAAATTTTGTAGATCTAGAATGTCATAAAGTAATTTTTCATTATTTAAACCATTTTTCAATTCTCAAAGATGAATTTTTATAGAAATAATATTTTTTACAACCAAATCAATAAATTCAGAACTTGTGTTCATTTTTTCTACAATACTAAGGTTGTAAGTAGAAACTTTTTCAGAATTGATTTCTAAAGCCGAAATCAGAGCATCACAAGTAGAATTAATTTTATCAATCAAAACATTGATTCTGTTGATTGATTGAGGAGAAAGAGAATTTAAATTGTTCATTTTATTGGGACTATAATATAAAAGTTTTGTTGAATTTGAGATATACTCAAATTATTTTACAAATATAATTATAGCCCAATATTTTATTTTTACTAAAAAAAGAAACAAATCTTTTAAATACCTTATCTATAAAAAACAATAATAGTATAAAAATATTTACATATCAAGTTTTTTATTGTTTTTTGAAAACATTTAGTTATCAATCTACTAGCTTTTTTTAGAAAAAACTCTCTATTGATTTTAAAAATAAAAGAAATAGTCTTCAATAGTAAAATAATGTTTTTATTTATACAATATAAAATGATAGTAGCTATTATTACTCTTATTTTGGTGGTTTCTTTTGTTTGAACTTTTTCTTTTTTTATATTTAAAGCTCTATTAAAACCCTCTAAAATAGCGCCATATGTTTGATCATTCAAAAGACATTTAGATTTGATGAAAAAACTAGAAATCAAAAAATGAGCAAAAATATTAGATTTAGGCTGTGGAGATGGTAAAGCTCTTAGATTTTTTTCACAACAATTTAATATAAAAAGTTGTCATGGTTATGATTTAAATTTTTATGCTATAATATATTGAAAAATATTAAATCTAATTTACTGACACAAAAACATCAAAATAAAACAATGAAATTTTTTAAAGGTTGATTTAAATTGATATGATTATATATATGTATATTTACGAGCAAGCCAACTGGCTGACATAGAAGATTGGTTACGAAAAAACAAAAATAAAGACACTATTATTATATCAAATTCGTTTGAATTTGCTAAACACAAAGAATTTGATAGTATCAAAAACTTTAAAGACAAAAAAAGTATATTTTTGTATAAATAAAATTTATATAATAAAAAAAGAGAAAACACTAAGACAAATAATTTATGATTTTCTCTTTTTTTTAATTATTTTTAGGCTTTTCTTCTAATAAATTTATATATAAAATATAATAAGACAGTTCAAACAATTACAGCTATAATGTTTTCTTTTGGTCAAACCACTACAGGCTTAACAGTCGGTTTGTCTGGAGTTGTTCAAATGGGTTCATTAATTTTTTCTGCTCCAATAAAATTGAATGTATAATTAATCTCTTTTCATCAATTATCTGGAATAAATTTCACAATATGTTCTCCATTTCTTGTCAAAGTAAAAGAATAAGACTCTGCTAACATTTTAACGGTAGCTAATTTATTAAAGTTTCAAGCATTATCATCTCGTAAAAACAATTCAACATTATCACTACCGTTTACAGCTATCCATTTTAATGTAACTGTATTATCTTTTAAAGTATGTGATATGTTTGCTAAACTCATATCTGCTCAGGCTCAATGTGAATTTCCTTCAACACATTCATCTCATTGTCAATGAAGCTGATCTCTCAACCTAAAACATAATTCATTTGAAACTTCTCATAAAGTATTAGCTGAATCTTTTGGAATAGATACCAAATAGTAAATATCATCAGAGTTTAGGTTGTCTGCTGTAGTTAAATTCATTGTAAAATTAGTTTGACCAGCTAAGTTTAAATTTGCAAAACTTTTTTCTTTCATAGATGAAATTAAAGTTGGTTCTGCTATAAGCTGATTTAATGTTTTTGGTCAATATAATAATGTATAATCTGTAATTCTATCACCAAATTCGTCTACCAAAACAGGAGATTTGATAGTAAGTGAAGACGAACTAATATTGTCTACAGTTATTGTATCTACATTTGGCCTATAACCAAACAAAATATTATCTCAAATATTGTTTAAATAATCTAAAATACTATCTGAAAAAGAAAAACCCAACAAAGTGAGAGCAAAGACTCATCATAAAACAAAGCTAATTAGTTTTTTCATAATAATAAATTTTATTTATAAATAAATAATTTATAATACTATAATTAAAAATATGTATTTTTTAATAGCATTTTCAACATTAAATCAACAAAAATCTTAAAAAAATGTCAAAAAGTTTGACAAATTTTATTTTTCTGATATACAATGGTTATCACCTTTTAGTAGAAAAACACAATAATGTTGATTTTTTATATTTATTTGATACATAAAGAGTAGTTTATATTTTACCCAACATACATGAAAGCCTATCTAGATATTGTAAAAAACATACTAAACAACTGAGTTTTAAAAGAAAATAGGACTTGAATAGACACATTATCCATACCAGGAGTTTTTTTTGAGCATGATATGGCTGATGGTTATCCTCTTCTTACTACAAAACAAGTTCCCTTTAGGTTGATTGCTTCTGAATTAGAGTTTTTTATAAAATGAATTACAGACAAAGACTGGCTAATCAAAAGAAATAATCATATTCGAGATGAATGGTGTTCTCCAGATAAAGTAAAATACGGACACGACCAAGAAACAAAGCAAAAAATGATGGAAGAAAGAGAGCTTTGACCAATATATTGATTTCAACGAAGGAATTTTGGATGAGAATACATTAGCCGAGACCAAGAATCTCAAAATAAATGAATAGACCAATTAAAAAAAGTGGTAGAAACATTAAAAACAAACCCAAACGATAGAAGAATGATTGTAATGGCACGAAATCCTCAATTTTTACACAGAATGGCATTACCTCCTTGTCATTATGGGTTTCAAGTTTTAGTGTCAAATGATAAACTACATTTATTACGAAACCAAAGATCTGTGGACACAATGCTTTGATTGCCTTTTAACATAGCTAGTTATGCATTATTACTACATTTGTTAGCTAAGGAATCATGATTAAAAGAATGAAAATTAATTGGTTTTTTGGCCGATACCCACATATATACAAATCATCTTGAATGAGCTAAAGAACAAATAAACAGAGCTCCATTAAAATTGGCAACAATAAAAACAGAAAACTTCACTTCAATATTTGACCGAGAATATACTGACACAATAATTGAAAATTATGAACACCAATGAAAAATTAAATTTGATGTTGCTGTGTAATAAAATACTGTATAATAAAATTATAAGTTTTTAAAATTATAAATTAAAATAAATTGTACAGCAAAAAAACCTTTTTCTAATTAATTGAAAAAATAGTTTATCACAAAACTTTGCTCAAAAAAAACTAAAAACAGATTTATCTCTCTACAAACATACTTTTACTCCTATATTGCATAGCTTCAGCCAAATGTTTAATTTCCAAATTTTCTACTCATTCCATGTCTGCAATGGTTCTAGCAAGCTTTATAATCCTATGAACAACTCTAGGAGATAAGACTAATTTTTCTGATGCTGTAGATAAAAATTCTTTAATTTCATCAGATAGTGGAATATACTTTTCAATATCATTACTATTCATGTCTGAATTGGAAACTATATTGCTACCAGCAAATCTTTTTTTTTGGATATGCCAAGCTTTTATAATTTTTTCTCTAATTGCTTGACTACTTTCTGATTTAACATTATCTAATAATTTATCTATATTTTCTCTAGGAATCTCTAAAATCATATCTATCCTATCCATCAAAGGACCAGAAATTTTATTTTGATAATTTTTTACTTCATTGATACTACAAGTACACGCTCTTTCTGGATCTTTGTAATAACCGCATTTACAAGGATTCATACTTGCTACAAACATAAAATTAGCAGGATAATTTACACTACCAGACACTCTAGAAATACTAATATTTTTGTCTTCGATTGGTTGTCTAAGCACTTCTAATGTCTCTCTAGGAAACTCTGTAATTTCATCAAAAAACAAAACTCCTTTATGTGCCAAACTAACCTCTCATGGAGTCAAGTTTGATCATCATCAAACTATAGAAATCTTGGAAGCTGTATGATGGACTTGTCTAAAAGGTCTTTGAACAATTAAGGGATGATCTTTATTTAATTTTCATACTACAGAATAAATTTGTGATACTTCTAAAATTTCTTGGAATCAAAGAGGTGGTAAAACACTTTTTAGAGCTTTACTCAACATTGTTTTTCCACTTCATGGAGCTCAAACCATAAAAATATTGTGTAAACCAGCAGCAGCAATGGACAGTGCTCTTTTTGCCAAAATATGTCATTTAATATATTCAAAATCCATATCAAAATTATATTGAATATTGTACAAACTTTCTACATCTTTTGATTGAGAAATAGTTTGTAAATCCTTTCAATTTACAAAATATCAAACCAACTGTAAAAAATTATCCAAAGGATAGATATTGATTCATGAAATATATTCTAATTCATATAAATTTTCACTAGGAACAAAAAAATCTTTATATCATTTTTTGATAGCAGAAATAACAGATGGAAGTAATCCGTTTACTCTCTTGATGGTGCCATCCAATCATAATTCTCAAAAAAACAAATATTTTTCTAAATCCTTTTTGTGATCAATTTTTCATTCTTTTAAGAGAACTAATATCGCCACCGCCATAGAAAGATCAAAAGAAGTCCCAACCTTTCTAATATCAGAAGGAGCTAAATTGAGAACAAACTTTTTGTTTGGTAGATCAATACCAACATTACGAAAAGTAGCTCTAAGTCTTTCTTTGGACTCCTTGATAGCAGCATCTGGAAGTCCAATAATCTCTATCCCTGGTAAAGATCTATTGGCATCAGCTTCTACCAAAATTTCATATCCTTCCAATCAAAGATTGGTAAATGTCTTTGTCATTCGTACCATTTTTCATTCAAATAAGAATTAAATATCAATGTGTTTTTACTTATCGTTGTCAAAAATATCTTTTACAAAACAAAAATCAAGACATTTTTTGACAAAAAACAAAAAAAACTTTATCTAAAAGGAAATAACACATTAAACATCCTTTCACATAAAGTAAAAAACAAATATTTTTTATAAAAGAATCTATATTAAATTACTCATAATTTTTTTCAAACCTTTTCAAAGGCTGATATAGCTTTATCCAAGTGATGAATCTCATGAGCTGCAGAAAGTTGAATTCTAATTCTAGCTTGACCTTGTGGAACAACTGGATAATAAAATCCTATTACATAAATTCATTCTTCCAAAAGATCTCTAGCAAAATCTTGAGAAAGTTTTGCATCATAAAGCATCAAAGCACATATGGCAGAAGCGGTAGGTTTTAGATCAAAACCGAGTCATTTCATTTTTTCCATAAAATATTCGGTATTTTTATGTAATTTATCTTGTAGTTCTACAGTATTAGCCATCATATCAAAGACTTTTATTCCTGCTGCAGCTACCAATGGAGGTATAGAGTTTGAAAACAAATATGGTCTAGAGCGTTGTCTAAGTAACTCTATAATCTCTTTTTTTCAAGTAGTAAATCATCCAATAGCTCATCCAAAAGCTTTTCATAAAGTTCAAGTAATAATTTCTACCTGTCATCTTATATTAAAATGTTCTGTTACTCCTCTACCTGTAGCTCAAACAACTCAAGCAGAATGACATTCATCTACCATCACCATAGCATCATATTTGTTGGCAAGTTCTACTATTTTATCCATAGGAGCAACATTTCAATCCATGGAAAAAACTCCATCTGTAACAATTAACTTGAATCTAGCATCTTTGGCTTCTATCAGTTTTGCTTCTAAATCTTCCATATTTGCATTTTCATATCTATATCTTTGTGCTTTTGATAATCTCACTCCATCTATAATAGAAGCATGATTTAGAGAGTCAGAAATTATTGCATCTTCTGCTCAAAGTAATGGTTCAAATATTCAACCATTAGCATCAAAACATGCTGCATAAAGAATTGTATCTTCTGTTCCAAAAAAATCAGATATTTTTTTTTCAAGAGTTTTGTGCAAATCTGTTGTTCCACAAATAAAACGAACAGAAGACATCCCATATCCATGTGTTTTCAAAGATTCTTCAACAGATTTTTTTAATTCTGGATGATTGGATAGCCCTAAATAATTATTAGCACAAAAATTTAGCACAGTCTGGCCATTTTCAAGTTTAATCTCTGCATCCTGTGGTGAAACTATCACACGTTCCTCTTTGTAAAGACCAGCTTCTTTGATAGAGCTTAATTCCTTTTCTAAATGATTTTTGATATCTCAATACATTTTTATATAATCAAAAAAATAAAAATATTATCATAAATAAAAAATAGTTTTTTATGTTTTGATTTCTAATTAAATTAATCTATTTTTTCTTGCTTACAAAATATCAAGTAACAAAAAAATATCCAATAGCAACTAAAATTAGACCACCAATAATTGTGCGCAAAATGTATGCTCAAATAATCAAAAGAATAATTCACAAAATCATATAAATTTTTTCTTCCCATGTTGATTTATTCCACCAATTCCCAATTTTAGAAAAAATCTGTTTTGATTGAGCTTCTACTTTTTTAGCAGTTTCTTTTGCAACATCTTTTACTTCATCTACTTTTTTTTCAAGATCAACTTGTTTTTTTGTTGTTTTTTTAACAGCCATTTTTATTTTAATATATAATAAAGAGTATAATTGTAAACATAATTAGTAATAATAAAGTATGAGCCAAGTATATATATCGAACCACAAATTTTACCTAACAAACAATAAACTATATCTACTTAATTTCTTTCTACTTCTAATTGAATTTTTTCTGGGACAATGGACTTTGGTATTATTATTTGCAAAATATTGTCAGGTGAAAGTTTGCTGTGTATTTTATCAAAATATGCTTGTGGGGGTAGGTCTAGAATTTGTTCAACTTCTCATCGATAACAATCTTCTTTTAGTGGAATTAAATCATCTTTTAATAAGATTTTTTTTCTAAGTCATTTTATAATTAATCTATAATCCTTAATACTAATTTCAAGTGTTTCTTTTGCAACTCATCACAACGGCATAATTACCACCATTTCGTTTGGAGACTCATATATATCAAAAGGAATTTTAATTGTTTCTTTCATTACTTTATAAATTATTCATTAAATATTTTAGACAAAAAATCATTGATTATTTTATTGCAAGCTTCTGGATTGTAAAGGTAGTGAAAGTTTATTTCCCCAGCCCTTAATTTTTCGTTTTGTTCTGCTTCTCATCATTCTGAAACTACAACTAAAGATCAATTATTGAATACACTATTCCAAAATCATCTTTTTCTAACAGATATAGATCTTATTTTTTTTAAATCTATAGTTTTTGAAACTCTTTTAAATAAACCATCCTGATCATACCTTATAAAAGATCTAGGATTTACAATAATAAAATCCATTTTATAATCCAAAAAATATTTGAGCACCTTTACATTTGGAATAATCCACACAATAACCGACAATAGAATAAGAGACCACAAAAACCAAGATGTAGAAATATATTTAATAAATAATACCAACGCTACAACTAAAATAAGTGTCCAAAATAAAAATGGAATTAGTGCTTTTATCCATAAAAAAAACTTACTTTTTCTAATTACAATTATATTTTCTTTTCAATATCTTTCTATAGCATCATTTACCATTCTTTTTTTAAACCCTGACTCAAAAGTGGATAATATTCACATTTTATGAATTGTTTTATTACATAAAATTAGTCATAAAAGTTGGTATCAAAATTGGGGAATACTCTAAATAAAACTTTACCAATTATATCTTGATTTACAACTTCATAATTTGCTCCTTCATAGCAACCCAAACCAAAACAACACAAAGAATCTGTACTAAATCATCTATTGTCTCATAAAACAAAATATCCATCTTCTATTGCAAATTCTGTTTTTCCACATCTAGTGTTTGTCAACAAATCATCTGGCAAATATTGTTCTATTAATTGCTTACAATTATTTCACAGGGTATCACAAATAAAAATATATCAATCTTTTATTTTTATTGTTTCTCCTGGCAATCAAATTATTCTTTTGATATAAGGAGTTGTTTTTCATTCTGGAACAAAAACTATTATATCTCATCTATTTAGAACATCAAACCTTTTTGATACTTTATCAACTATTATAAAATCATTTTCATGAAAAGTAGGAGCCATACTTGCTCAAATCACAGTATATGGATTTGCTACAAAAAATCTCACAAACAAAACAATACCCAAAACAAATACAAAAAATGAAAACATATCAAAAATATCCAACAATATATTTTTAAACTTTACTCTAATCTTATTTGAAACTCACATTCCACAATATATTTATTTAATAAAATAATATACATACGAAAAAATGCAAAAAAACTAAATTTTATTTTAAATTTTTATTTTAAATCAATTAAAATGGCACTTCTTCGTCAGCTATCTCTTCTAATACTGTATCTCATTCATGAGTAGAAGCAGAAGATTTAGAGTCCAAAAATATAAAATTATCAACAATAATCTCTGTCATAAACCTATCTTTTCATTCCGTATCTTGTCGTTTTCTAGTCCTCAATCTTCATTCAACATAAATTCTTTTTCACTTTGTAACATACTGTCCAAGAACTTCAGCTCATCTACCATAAGCGACACATCTGTGATATTCAGCCTCTTCAACCATGTTTTCATCTCTGTTTTTAAACTTTCTATTTGTAACAATAGTAAAGTTTACAACAGAAGTGCCAGTACTTTCAATAGTTTTCACCTCTAAATCGCTAGTAGATCTTCAAATCAATTGTACTTTGTTTAAATCCATTTTCTAATTTTATATTCTAAAACTTTTGGCAAATAACTCACCTTAAATAACTAATAATCAAAAAAAAACAAAAATCAATTGATTTTTAAATCTATATTTTTAAAAGTTATTTCGTTGTACAAAATAGTTGTTAATTTATCAAAAAATTATATGTATTTACAAGGCCTCAACAATGCCCAGATGATGGAATTGGTAGACATGCTAGACTCAAAATCTGGTGTCCGCAAGGACATGTGGGTTCAACTCCCACTCTGGGCAAAAATCAACAAATCTGTTCTTCAATGTTCAGATTTTTTTATTACATATCAATTCTTCTTAGTAAAGCAAAAATTCAAACAATAATATTTTTTTATTAATCATAACATACCACAAACACAATAAAAAAAATTATGTAAAATTTTATTTTATTACAAATATTAAACATAAAACAAATATTTATATTTTACTTTACAACTTCATATATTTTGAATTTAACAACAATCTAAGTGTGATAAATATGCAAACGACATAGCTGTTGTTCAGTCTATAATATTGAAAACAAACAACTTATCTAAATCCAAAGAACAAAGCTCTATCCAAGTTCTATTTTTTTATTTACTTTTATTACGCTTATTTTTTAATTTTCTATTTAAAATTAACAAACACAGCTTTTGCAACTCATAAATATTGCCCCATTTTTTTATTATCATTTAAGATACATATTGATGAATTATAGAAGAAATGAGCGTTTGATATGGGATTCCTTTTGTTTTTGCTATTTCTTTAATTTTAGCAACATCTTCTTCATTTAATCTTAAGCTATATAATTTTTTAACAGGCTTTTTGGCTTTAGGAGGAATAATACAAGTTTTCATTATTTCATTCAAAAAATTTAGATCTTTTTGATCAAAATCATATTTTTTTATAAAATTTTGAAAATCTTGATAATCCATTGTAATTATTTTAATGTAAAGACATTGTAAATACAATATATATTTTTTATATCTACAATATATATATTTAATATATATAAATTTCTTCAATAAAATCAAGCTTTGGTTATAATTTTGTTTTAGCTTTCAAAACATTTGTATTTTATGAAATTTATTTTTATTTTCAGCTAACTAAAAGATATCAGGATATAAAAAAAATCTTAGTTTTTTCTGTTGAATTCATTTTACAATACAATATATAGTGGTCAGTGACATAAAAAAAACACAACATATTGTGTTTGGGTAAAAATTTTAAAGCATAGAAAAATATTCATTTTATAGCTTGAAATGTAGAAAAACTGTGAAAAATTGGTCAATTATTTGTCAATTATATGTTAATTAGTATAAAATATAATTTTTTTTAACACTAATTTTATAAACTGATGGCTATATTTAAAGTAAAAAAAAGAAACTGAACAATTGTAGACTTCAATATTTCCAAAATACAAAAAGCCATAAAATTAGCTATAGAAGCTGTTTGAGGGACAGATTTTTCTAAAATAGGCGACATTTCTGAAGCTATTGTAGAATTGATAGAAAAAAAATCTGGCAAAAATATCCCTGATGTAGAAACCATCCAAGATAGTGTTGAAGAAATTTTGATCAAACAGTGACACGACACTGTTGCTAGAGCTTACATTAAATATCGTGAAAAAAGAGCACAAAGTAGAGCAGCACAAAATGTAGTAGTAGAAGTATGAAAGACTATGCAAGAATATTTAGACAATCTAGATTGGAGGATAAATGAAAATGCAAATATATGATATTCTATTTGAGGACTAATATTAAAAAACAGCGAAAAAATTACCGCAAATTATCGACTTTCACATATATATTCAGAAGAAATCGGAAATGCTCATAGAAATGCTGATTATCACATACACGATCTATGAATGTTTACTCCTTATTGTGCTGGATGGAGCCTAAGAGCTTTGTTAGAAGAATGATTTAATGGTGTTGATGGGAAACTACAATCAGCTCCTCCAAAAAATCTACAAGCAGCAGTAAACCAAATGATAAACTTTTTTGGAACACTACAAAATGAACGAGCTGGAGCACAAGCATTTAGTTCTTTTGACACATATCTTGCTCCTTTTGTACACAAAAAATGGGAAGAAATAGAAAATGAACTTAATGATCTATGAGTAAAATTTGAATCAGAAGAAAAAAAGAAAGACTATATTTACCACAAAGTCTATAAATACGTAAAACAACAATTACAAAACTTTATTTTTGGACTAAATGTACCAAGCAGACGATGAACTCAAACCCCGTTTACAAATATCACTTTAGATTGGGTTTGTCCACCAGACCTAAAAGAAAAAGCACTAATGCTTGGTGGTTCCAATGCTGGCTACTACAAAAAAAAGTTTGGAGAATTAGAGCAAGAAATGCATATAATAAATAAAGTTTTGATAGAAGTATATACTGAATGAGATCGAGGTGGCTCTGTTTTTACTTTCCCAATACCTACCTACAATATTGTGGAGAATTTTCCTTGGGATGAGCCTTTAGTAGACGATTTATTTGAAATGACAGCTAAATATGGAATTCCATATTTTCAAAATTTCATAGGATCTCAATACGAAAAAGATGAAAATGGCAAGATTACACAAACAAAAAAAGAATGAGCTTATAGTCCAGATGCAGTTAGAAGTATGTGTTGTAGACTACAGCTAGATCTAAAACAACTAGAAAAAAGAGGTTGAGGTTTGTTTGGATCTGCAGAAATGACTGGAAGTATCGGGGTTGTTACTATCAATGCAGCTAGACTATGATTCAATTTTAAATGAGATATGGATGGACTAAAAGACCAATTATTATATCTCATGAATCTAGCAAAAGATTCTTTGGAAGTCAAAAGGAAAGAAATGACAAAACGATTGGATGCTGGGCTATTTCCTTATACAAAAAGATATTTAGCCACTTTTAGAAACCACTTTTCTACTATTGGAATAAATGGACTAAATGAAGCCATTCTAAACTTTACAGACGGAAAAGAAGATATTAGCACAAAAAAATGAATCAAACTAAGTCAAGAAATATTAGATTTTATGAGAGATATTTTGATAGAATATCAAGAAGATACATGAAATTTATATAATTTAGAAGCTACTCCAGCAGAATGAACTACTTATAGATTTGCAAAAGAAGACCAAAAACAATTAAAATGAATTATTCAGGCTGGTACTCTCCAAGCTCCTTACTATACAAACTCCTCACAATTACCAGTGTGATACACTGATGATGTATTTGAAGCGATGGATTTACAAGACGATTTACAGTGTAAATATACATGATGAACAGTCTTACACTTGTATATGTGAGAAAGAATGAGTGCAGATGCATGTAAAGCATTAGTAAAAAAAGCTATATCAAATTATCATATGCCATACATATCTATATCTCCAACGTTCTCAATTTGTCCAAAACATTGATATATAGCTGGAGAACATGATTATTGTCCAGTATGTGACAAAGAAATATGATATACCGGTGAAAAGTTTGATATGGAAACAAGAAAAAAATATACAAGCGATCCAGAAAAATTAGACAAAATCAGAAGAGAATGAAAAGTAGAATAAAAATCAGTTAATCAATAAATAAAAAACATATCAAAACAATCTTTCAAAAAAACCAAGAAAACTAATCATACCCTTTTTATTAAATTAATATACTACAACAATGAATGAAGCAAAAAGAACAAAATGTCTAGTTTACACTAGAGTAATGGGATATTTGTCTCCAACCTACAGATACAATCTTGGGAAAAAATCTGAATTTTATAGTAGAAAGTATTACAACAAAGTAAAAGCAGCTAATCATGATTTTATATTACAATATGGAAGTGCTTGTGGAAGCTTGGAATTCAGCGCAAATACAAACTTAATAAAAGGGGCTGCTCAAGCTATTACAATCGACGCAGAATAATTTTTTCAAAACTTGATTTTTTATCTGAAATATATAAAGAAATTTTTTAGAGCCCCTTTTAATAAAAGGGGTTTTAATTTCTCTTCTAAAGATAAAGAGCTAAATTTTAAAGCAAATTTTAAAAAAATGAAAATCTCTGGAATCCAAAAAAGCACCACTATAGATTATCCAAACAAATTAGCCTGTGTAGTATTTACCATGGGATGTAATTTTCGTTGCCCTTTTTGCCACAATCCAGAATCTGTGTTGCCAGAGCAAATGAAATTAATTCAAAATGACCTAATTCCTGATCAGGCAATATTTAATTTTTTGGAAACAAGAAAAGGAAAGCTGGATGGCGTAAGTATTTGTGGTTGAGAACCCACACTACAAGCAGACTTATATGATTTTGCTAAAAAAGTAAAAGAAATGGGATTTTTAGTCAAGTTGGATACAAATGGCCGTGATTGTGAAATTGTCAAAAAAATGGTAAATGATAAAATTTTGGACTATGTAGCTATTGATCTAAAACACACAAGAGACAAATATGATATTGCAATATGACTAAAACAAAACAACAATTTCTTTGATAACTACGATTGTTTATTAAAATTTTTGTTAAAATGAAATATTGATTATGAATATAGGACAACAGTTGTTAAATGAATGCACACATTAGATGATATAGAACAAATGGCAAAATATATTTCTGGAGCAAAAAATTTTTATTTACAAAATTATGTTTGAGGAAATACCTTAGATCCAAATTTTTGATGACAATCCTTTTCTGATGAAAAACTAGAAGAAATGTGTAAAATTGCCAAAAAATATGTTCAAAATTGTGGAATTAGAAAATAAAATATAGCTTATAAAGTTTATCTATTCGTCAAGTTTAATGCTATCAATACATAATAAACTTTATAGCTTTTAATTGTTTTTTAGTTTATCTTGCAAAAAATAGATTTTTAATTATAAAATAAGAGTTGTGTTATGATATTAATCGTAAAATACCAAACATACGATTAATAAATGATTTTTTATATTTTAGATTTAATAAATGGACACCTCTCCCTTTAAAGATCAAATGCAAAAAGCATTCAATTATTTAGAAAATGAATTTAAACATCTACAGCTTGGCAGAGCTTCTGCAGGACTTGTAGAAAATATTACTGTTTCTAGTTCTTATGGGGACATGAAATTACCGCAAATTGCTCATGTAACTATTTTAGATACCCAAACTTTAAAAATAGAGCCTTGGGATAAAAAAGAATGTGCAAATATTACAAAAGCAATATATGATGCAGAACTTTGAATAACACCACAAAATGAATCATCTCATGTATTAATTAAAATTCCTCCTTTGACTCAAGAAAGAAGAACAGAAATTTCAAGGAGGGTAAAAGTAATGGGAGAAGATACTAAAGCAAAAATCAGAATAGCAAGACAAGATGCTATGAAAACAACCAAAAAACTATTGGAAAACAAAGAAATTTCAGAAAATGAAAACAAAATAAATGAATCTAATATAGAAGACCTAACCAAAGAATTCAACAACAAAGTAGACAATCTCGTAAATACAAAAACTGAAGAAGTTATGAAAATATAATAAACTAAATTTGTTTTTATAATAAAGCTTATCAAATAAGCATTAATTACTTTAACCCATAATAAAAAAAATGTGAATATTTAAACTATTAGGAACTCAACTAATTATGCGTCCAATTTTTAATTTATTGGTCGTATTTTTAGCTATATTTGGATGAAATTTATGATTAGCTGTAATAGTTCTAACACTAGTTGTTAGATTAGCCATGATAAAAGTAACTTCTGCTTGAAACCAAATGCAAAGTGGAATGTGAGAGCTACAACCAAAATTAAATGAAATCCAAGAAAAATATAAAGACGATCCAAAAAAACTTTCAGAAGAAACAATGAAAGTTTTCAAAAAAGAAGGGAAGTGACCTTTAAAATGATGTTTGATGATGTTTGTTCAATTACCAGTCTTTATATGATTGTTTTATACTGTTAGAAAACTCTCTGAGTGAACAATACCTGATAATCGACTTTATAGTTTTTTTTATAGTTTTGGGAACAAATATGCATCTGTACACGCATTGGACGATGGTAGCATAAATCATAACTTCTTGGGGATGGATTTGTTGGCCACAAAAAATATCATATTAACAGCAATTACTGTAATATTTACATATTTACAAATGAAATTAACAAATCTTGTAAAACCACAAACCCCAGCAGTAGCAGGAAATGAAAAAATGCCAGATATGTCCAAAATGATGTGAATGATGACAATCTTTATGGTATTTATGATATGAACTTTTGTATACAACACATACGCTGTAATTGGAATATATATTACTACAACAACACTATTTAGCGTAATACAATATAGCATACAATACAGAAGTTTATTAAAAGCAAAACGATTGGATTTTAGAAACAAACCACAAATAATCGGTAAAAAATAAAAATTATTTTTTGAAAATATAATGAAATTTTTTTATAAAACTATTTTGGAACCCCATACTTATGAAATTCCAAAAATCAAATGATCCAGATTTATTGGAAATATTTTTCATATAAAAAATAAAGAAGAGGCTGAAAATATAATAAAAAGTTTTAAAGAAAAAAATAAAGACGCTACTCACAATTGTTATGCTTATACTTGCTGAACTAATATAAATTTTGATTTATTTGGAAATTTGAAAATTAGCTCAGATTATATTAGACAAAATGATGATGGAGAGCCTATAAATACTGCTGGAAAGCCAATTTTAGCTCAGATACAATGACATAATTTGCATAATGTTTTAATAATTATAACAAGATATTTTTGATGAACTTTGTTGTGAGTCGGTGGTCTAATACAAGCTTACAGTGAAAGTGCAAAACAGACAATTTTGAATGCAAAAATAAAAGAATTAGAAATTACAAAAAAAATGAAAATAGTTTGTGATTACGACGAATTATGAACAATTATAAATCTTCTAAAAAAATATGACGCTAAAATACTTAGTCAAAAAAATTGAGAAAAAACAAGTATTGAGTTTGAAATAAATAAAGGAAAAAAAATAGATCTTTCTATGTTTAATGTAAAAGATATAGAATAAATACTAAAGAATAATTTAATTTAAATATTTTTAGCCATTCCTCTTTCTCCGGATCTATTTCATCAACAACCCATTCATCCTCTCATTCTTGCTCCTGCCCTATTTCATCCACAAGGTCTTCATCTTCAAAAACAATCTCTTTGAGAATTTACTTTTTCTTTATCTACACAATCTCCCATCCCTCTACCTGTAAGTGCACCTTGACCATTTGGTCCTGTTCCATCTCTATTTGGCATTTTATATTTGGTAAAAATCTAAAACTTATTTTTCTATCTTGATAGACTTAGCGTTGATAATAGCATCAGCTATTTTATCTATAGCCTGATTGTATATTCTAGAAAAAGTAGATTTAGAAATAGCCATCTTTTTTGCTCATTCTATAATATCTAATTTTTCAATATTTTTTAATCTTAGAGCCTCTATTTCATCATGTAATAACTCTACCTCTTCTAACTGAAAACTAGGAATTCATGCTGGCTTAAAAAAATCAACATCTGAAAAAAATTCAATATTTCTCATCTTTCTCTTTCTTCATCTATTTGCACAACCAACAGATTTAAATCAATTCATAATAATCAGTAAAACGAATAAAATGTCATTTATGGGAACGTTCCCATAATCAATATATAAAAATTTAAATTAAATGCAAGTATTTTTTTAATTAAAAAAATATTATTCTAGATTATACTTAAATAATTAGCTACATGAAATCACAAAAAATTGGAGCCAAACAAACGATCTACAGTTTTTCGAATACAATAAAAAAAACAAAAATAAATAATATATTTAAAAGTTTTGTTTAAAACAAATTAAGAAAATTTTTTCTAAAACAAATGTTTTTTTATAAAAGATTTTTGAATTCCTCTATTTTATCTAATTTTTCTCGAGAATATTTTTCATTTCCAAAATGACCATAAGTAGCTGTTTCTTTGTAAATCGGTTTTCTCAAGTCTAAATATTCAATAATTCATTTTGAACTCAAATCAAAATTTTGGATAATAAAATCTACTATTTTATTTTTTTCTATTTTAGCAGTAGAAAAATCTTCCAAAAAAATACTAACAGGTTGAGCTACACCTATAGCATAACTTAATTGAATTTCACATTTATCGCACAAACCACTAGCCACAATATTTTTTGCCAAATATCTTGCCATATAAGCTGCACTTCTATCTACTTTTGTTGGATCTTTCCCAGAAAAAGCTCATCATCCATGTCTAGCTATCCCTCCATAAGTATCTACAATAATTTTTCTACCAGTTAGGCCACTATCTCATGCTGGTCATCAAATATAAAAACTTCCTGTAGGATTGATATAAATTTTTGTATTTTCATCTATCAAATCTCAAACTATTGGTAAAATCACTTCTTTTTTTATTCCATCAAAAATTTCTTTTTGAGAAATATTTTTTATATGCTGAGAAGAAACAACAATAGTGTCTATTCTAGATATTTTATCATTTTCATATTCCACTGTAACTTGGGTCTTTCCGTCTGCTAGTAAAAATGGTAAGGTTAAATTTTTTCTAACTTTCGCCAATTGTTTAGCAAGCTCATGAGCATAATGAATAGTTGCTGGCAAAAGGGATTTCGTTTCATTAGTAGCATAACCAAACATCATTCATTGATCTCCAGCCCCTCCTGTATCCACTCACATAGCAATATCTGATGATTGAGTATCAAGTAATATTTGAATATCACAAGTATTTCCGTCAAAAAACTTATCTAAATCATCATAGCCAATTTCCACAATAGTTTGTCTAGCAATTTTTTCATAATCTACTTGTGACTTAGTGGTAATTTCTCAAGCAATGATTAATTTATTAGTAGTAATCAAACATTCACAAGCCACTCTAGAAAACGGATCTTGTTCCAAACATGCATCCAAAATAGCATCAGATATTTGATCACAAATTTTATCTGGATGTCATTCTGTTACTGATTCGGAAGTAATAAATTGTTTTGTCATTTTTGTATATTTTATATAATAAAAAAGCTCTTTGCAAGGAAAGAGTTTTATTAATATTATTGTGTGATAATATCTTTCCCTTTTGGGTGGAACTTAGCACCTTTCCAAAACTTGGCGGTTGCTGGGATATTTCTAGCGAGTCCATTCTCTAATATCCTCTCTTGATATTTGTGTGTTACTTATATACAAAAATATTTTTCAAAAGCAAGCAATTATGTAATAAAAAATTTATTCTACACAAAACACCTGACACACAAAAAGACAATGTGTTTTTATATATTTCTCAACAAAGCAAAGTTCTTTTTCGTTTTTATAAAGCTATATAGCTTGTTTTTCCAAAAAAATTACATATTTTAATTATATATTATAATTGATAATTAGATTTTTCTAGAAAAATTTTGTTATCTTTAATTCTTTAATTTCAAAAAAAATGAATATTAAAAAATTAATCTTTGCTAGTATTGCAGTCACACTTAGTGGGGTAATTTTATATGTGTTTGCCCACCCTTCACAAACTTCTTTTCTAACCCCAAATGAGTGATGACATTACTCTGGTAATATTAATATTTCCTGGAATGCAGCTACAAATGCTGATACTTATTCCATCTATCTAACAGATCCTTGAAACAATACTACAGCAGTTATAGAAGGAGCAACTAGCACTGGAACAATTTTAGATAGCACAAGCAAATCTTGAACCTATATTTTGACATGAAAGTCATGTAATTCAACTGGGTGTACAAACTTTGATACTTGAATAAATTTTATTATAGACAATACAAAACCTACATGAACAATAGCTTACACACCAAATACACTAACAAATACTAATGTAATCGCAACAATCACATTAAGTGAAACTTGAAATATAACAAACAACAATAATCAAACAAGTTACACTTTCACAGGTAATGGAAGCTTTACATTTGAATTTCAAGATTTAGCTGGGAATACTTGAGAAGAAACAGCCACAGTAGATTGGATAGATAAAACTCCTATCACTCCAACAGTTGTCTATTCTCCATCCACAAACACAAATCAAAATGTAACTATAACTATCACATTTGATAAAACCTGAGTAACAATTACAAACAACAGTGGAAACAACGAATACATATTTACATGAAATTGAAATTTTACATTTGAATTTCAGGATTTAGCTGGGAATACTTGAGAAGAAACGGCCACAGTATATTGGATAGATAAAACTCCTGTCACTTGAACAGTAAATTATTCTACAACTGGGGCTACAAACCAACCAGTAACAGCAACTATAATTTTCAATAAAACTTGAGTAACAATTATAAACAACAGTGGAAACAACGACTATATATTTACATGAAATTGAAATTTTACATTTGAATTTTTTGATAGCTATGGAAACACATGAAATAGCACTGCCACAGTAGATTGGATAGATCTTATTCCTCCTACTTGTAATGTATTTTACTCAACCACATGAATGACTAATCAAGATGTTATTGCTATCTTAACCTGATGTGATGAAACCATAATAGCACACACAACAGAATACACTTTCACAGGCAATGGTAGTTTTACATTTGAATTTCAAGATTTAGCTGGGAATACATGAAGTAATGTTGCCACAGTAACCCGAATAGATAAGTCTTTACCAATAGTAGAACAAGCATTTATATACAGCTGAAACACAAACACATGAAACAATTGATCATGATTTTATAACGGAACAATAAGCATAAAATCTCAAGTATACACAAATAGTGGATCATCATGAATAAGTGGATCATCATGTAAGTATACTTTAACCTGAACTAATCGATACAGTGCCAATTATGACAGCACATGATGATATTGTTATGTAGATTATCTAAACCCAAAAACTGACATAGACATAATTTTTAGTGTAAGTAATGATGTTTGAAGCACATGAACATGAGAAAGTAAACAATATTTTTATGATATTACTTCCCCAACAACAACAGATGATGCGAATAGTGATTGGAGAAATACAGATTTAACAGTAACACTAACAGCAACAGACACCTGAGCATGAGTATCACATACATTATATTATACATGAACAGACACAAGTTGTACACCAACTATAATTTGAACATCAGCGACGGTAACATGTCCAACGAATAGTGTATGTACAGGATTATATGTGAGATATCGTAGTGTAGATTTAGTATGAAATATGGAGGAAAACATACAAACATCACCAGAAATAAGAATAGACAAAGAATTACCATACATCACATGAACAACAAGCATAACTAGTAGCAACTCAAACGGTTCGTTTGCAAAAGTTGGAGACACGGTATCTATAACATTCACATCTCACGAAGATCTTTCAGAAAATCCTACAGTAAAAATAAACTCATGATGAGATATGGATTTTGTAAGCAAAATAACATGAAGCAACACATACACATATGAACGCTCCATGGACTCATCTGATCCAGAATGAATAATAAGCATAAATATATCTATGAAAGATATTGCTGGGAATACATGAAATTATATATTAACTTCAAATATCACATATGACAGAACTCCTCCTTCATGAATTTCAATAACAGAACCAAATTATAGTAGCTACCGACAAAGCCAAACTTGAACAGCATATAGAGAAATCAAGCGAAACACATGAACAGAACAAAATTTTTGACCTACTTCATTAAGGATCGAATATTCCAACAATAAATTCCAATGATGATGAGTACATACAATCATCACAACATGAACTAGTAATAACTGAGTGTTCCATCGAACGGTAAATTCCGATGACACTTCTTCTGCACAAATAAGAATTATAGCAACAGATCTAGCAGGAAACACAAGAACATTTACAGGTTCGTCATTTAAAATAGATAGTATACCTCCTACAGGGCCAACATTTATTTATCCACTATGATCAGGAGAATTATTTAAATGAGGTAATCAAATAAATATACAATGGACATGATGACGAGATGCTAATCTGGATAAAAAAATATTAGAGTTTTCAATAGATGAAGGATCTAATCGAACTGTATTAGCAACACTATGAGATGCTGCATTTTCGTATATACGAACACCATGAAACATAAATTCAAATAAAGTGAGATTATGAATTAAATATCAAGACAAATGAGGACTAACTAGCCCATATACACAAACTCAAAATTTTACAATAGATAGCACTCCTCCTACACCAATAGTGTTTATAGACAGTAATAGCAACCGAAGAAACACTAATGCAATAGCAACATGAACAAGTAGTGATGCATTAGCATGATTACGAAACACTGGAATATTATACAGAACAGATTGACCATTCACAACAAATTGTGATGGATGAAGTAGCACAATACCTGTATTTACTACTGACTGAATACATACATGATATGCTTGTGTCATGGACAAAGTATGAAATATTAGAACTTGACAGCAAGTCTATAAAATAGATAAAACAGCACCAATAGTCCACATGCCGGCACCCATTATTACTAATACATGAAAAACAATAAATATAAATGTTAATTGAGATGTTTCATGAATACAATCATATAAATGGTCTAAAATATCGGGTTCATGAACAATAACTTTTTCTACTGGTACCCATGTTAAAGATCCATTTGTAACAGCAGATACAGACTGACATTATGTATTACAAGTAGTAGTTAAAGATAATGCCACTAATACCACAACATGAACTATAGACTTTTTTTGGAATGCTACAGCACCAATAATAACCACATGAACAATAACAAACACTTCCAGTAAAACACCAACATTTACATTTACTGCTACAGATAGTGGAACACTTTATTGGAGTTGACCATGTTCTAGTTCCATAACAAAAGCAGTATCTGGGAACAACCAAATAACTCTTTCTGCCCTTGCAAACAATACTTACAATAATTGTTATGTCAGAATTATAGACACAATGAACAACACTTGAGTATGGTACAATCTTCCTAGCTTTACAGTTAGTTACAATCCTCCTTCATGATGAGGTGGAGGCGGAGGTGGTTGATGATGAGGTGGTTGAGGGTTTTCTATTCCAACATGTACTACCCAAGACTTAACTTGTGGCATATATGGGAAATATGTATTAAAATCATGAGTAACTTGTAAATGATGAGATTTATGAAAAAGTTGTGGTACTGATATATGTGTAGATTGAGATTATTCATGAGATCCAAACGACTGAATTTGTCACGATCCAACAAAAGTGGAAGCAAATAGTTGATTAACCCAATCTGGAACACGAGAGACATTTAAATCTCCATATAATAAAGAGCTTACAGATGCTTATAGCTATGCTTTTGGAGTAAAAATAACTACTGTACCAAACATAGAACGAGCAGATTTAACTGGTGTTCTAATCAGATCTCACTTATCAAAAATGATGTCTGAATATGCCATGAAAGTACTATGAAAGACTCCAGATACCAGTAGAAAATGTATATTCAAAGATGTCGACAATCAAACTGATGAATTTAAAAAATATGCTAGAATATCTTGTGAATTATGACTCATGTGACTAAAAACAGACTGAACTCCTGCGGATACTTTTCATCCAGACGGAAAGGTTACTAGAGCAATATTTGGTACAACTCTTTCTAGAGCAATTTGGTGAGACAAAAATAATTGATGATCAAATTGGTATGCCAAACATTTAGCTGATTTAAAAGCTCACTGAATCATGAATCAAATTGATTTCCCAAACAATCGAGAGTTAAGATGACGAGTAATGCTTACAATGATGAGAGCTGATCAAAAATTAAAACAAAGTAAATACTCAAAATTTGAATCTTTATGGAATAAAAAAATATTTGTACCAGCAAAAACAAAAGCAACTAAACCTAGTACAAACAATAATGCTGAAAATAAAATTACAGAAAAATACTCTAGCTCAGATAAAGAATTCATAAACCGAACTAACAAAAACTATCAATTTTACGAGTGATACACAATATGACAATCAAAATTATGAGTTAAATATCTACAGTATTTCTTAAAAGAACAAGATTATTATACTTGATCTATAGACTGAATAAATAACACCGCTACAGTAAGTGCTTTGTTAGAATTCCAGTTAAAACATAAATTAATAACAGATTCCAACGACATGGCAGCATGATTTTTATGACCATCTACAAGAGCTGTAATTAATCCATTATTAAAAGAAATATTGAATAAATAAGCAGTTATTTCCAAAAAAACATCTTAAAAACGATTGCAAATAAGATGATAATAATTTATGTCTTATAAATATACTATGCTATTAACAATCTGATTAGAAATTCACATCAAACTCAACAGCGAAAACAAAATGTTTTGTCAGTGTAAAAACGAACAAAACTTTGATACATTAGAGCCAAACACAAATATTTGTCCTGTATGTACTGGTCAACCTGGCGCATTACCCACATTAAGTGAAGATGTTTTACTCTTAGCATTAAAACTTGGAAAAGCATTAAACTGTAAAATAAACAAAGAATCTCAATTTGATAGGAAATCTTATTTTTATCCAGACCTCCCTATGGGTTATCAAATTACTCAACTATACAAACCAACAAACACTGATGGTGAAGTCAGTTTTTTTGTAAACAATTACGAAGAAGAAAAAAAGATAAGAATCTTGGATGCTCATATGGAAAATGATACCGCAAAAATGATTCACGAATGATGACAAAGTTTGATAGATTTCAATCGTGCAGGAACTCCTTTAATAGAAATTGTTACTTGACCAGATTTTTCAAATGATGATGAGGTAGTGGAATTTTTGAAAGAACTACAAAGAATTGTTAGATACAACAATATTTCCAACGCTGATATGGAAAAATGACAAATGAGAGTAGATGTAAATATTTCTATCAGAAAAAATGAAAGCGATCCTTTGTGAACGAGAGTTGAGTTGAAAAATATAAATTCATTTTGAATGATAAAAAGAGCCATCTTACACGAATACAATAGACAAAAAACCTTATTAGAAAAATGAGAAAAGATCTGACAGGAAACCAGAATGCGAAATGATACAGAATGAATTAGCAAGATGATGAGATCCAAAGAAGATGCTTTGGATTATAGATATTTTCCAGAACCAGATATGCCTACATTACAACTAGACGATGAAATTTTACAGAAAGTAAAAGATGAGAATTTAATTATCCCACACACTATCATCAAAAAATTTAAACAAGAGTATGGTTTCCATAAAGAATACATAAATGCCTTGATTGGAGATTTTGATACTTTAATGGCTTTTTTGGAACTAAGCAAGCAATGATTAAAACCAAAAAATATAGCTAAATGGATTTCTGGTTCCATAAGCGCCTATATGAAAGAAAACTTTGTATGAATAAATAACTTAGCTTTTGACTTAAAACAATTATCAGAATTTATAAAAATCTCTGATGAATGAAAAATTATGGATAATCAAATGAAAATAGTGATGGATGAAATGTTGAAAACTGGAAAATGAGCCCAAGAAATTATAGCTAACAAATGATTTGATACGCCAACAGTAAATGATAATGAATTAGAAGATATAATAAAAAAAGTTTTAGCAAACAATCCAACAATAGTAGAACAATATAAATCTGGGAAAACCAGTACCTTATGATTTTTTGTATGACAAGTAATGAAACAAACAAAATGAAAAGCAAATCCAAAAATCGTTTGAGAAATTATTTCAAAGATATTATAATAAAACAAACTCTTTTTATACCATATTTTTTATAATGCAAAATTTATGAACTATTGCTATGTGAATCAAAACTCCACTTATTAAAAAATGAGAAGATTTATCCAAGACAATCGTCGAATCTTTATTGAATTCATGTAAGTTAAATGGTTTTTCTATACAAAACAATGATGTTTTAGCAATTACTGAGGCGGTAGTAAGTATTAGTCAATGAAATTACGCTACAGTAAATGAAATAACTAAAGACATTTCAAACAAATTTCAATCTGAACATATTGGAGTATTGTTCCCTATTCTTTCTAGAAATCGTTTTGCAGGTATACTAAAGTCTATAGCCAGGGCTTGTAAAAAAATAACAATTCAATTATCCTATCCTTTTGATGAAGTAGGAAATGGTATTCTTTATGAAGAAGATTTAAAAAAACTAAAAATAAACCCTTCTTCTGATTTAATTGATGAAAAAAATTATCAAAAAAACTTTTCTTGATATCAACATCCATTTACAGGGCTAAACATGGTCGATTATTATAGAAATTTATGCAAAAATGAAAATTGTGAAGTGGAAATTATATTATCAAATAATCCAGAAGATATATTAAAATATACAAAAAATGTTTTAGTATCAAACATTCATAATAGGAAAAATACAAAAGAAATTTTATTAAAACAAAAGCATAAAAAGGTTTTGGGATTAGATGAAATCTTAAACCAAAAAACAGATAAACACTGATATAATGAAACATTTTGACTACTTTGAACAAACTTAGCAACAGATGAAATGCTAAAACTATTTCCCCACTCCAACGATCCTATTGTCAATAAAATCAAAAGCGAAATAAAGAAATTAACAAACAAAGATATTCATGTAATGATTTATGGAGATGGAGCATTCAAGGATCCTGTAGGATGAATCTGGGAATTAGCAGATCCTGTTGTCAGTCCATCTTACACTAAATGACTACAATGAAGCCCTAATGAAATTAAACTTAAGTATTTAATTGATAAATATCCTGACAAAAACAAAAAGGAGTTACAAAAAATTATTCAAAAAGAAATATCTCTAAAAAACAACTCACTGACAGAACAAAATAAATTATGAACAACACCTAGACATTATGTGGATTTGCTAGGTTCTTTAGCTGACCTGATTAGTGGTAGTGGCGAAAAAGGAACACCAGTTGTATATATTAAAAACTATTTTAAATGATATAATGACTAAAAAACAATTCCTCCACATATAAGTAAAATTACTTGATTTTATATAAAAAAATATTATATCTTTTTGGCTTTTATATATTAAAATCTAAAAATGGCTGAAGAGAATATCAATTTGGAAGAAGAATTGGACTATGATGAAGAATGGGAAGATGACGAAGAGGATCGATGATTTGAGGAGGAAGACGATGAAGATGAAAAAAACGACTAAAAAGACAAGGCCCTAAAATTAAAATTAAACAAAAAATCCAGCATTAGCTGGATTTTTATAATATTTTAGAAAATTTTTACATAGTAAGTAAAACATATATTCATAAACCAAGCATCAATAATCAAACAATCAAATGTATCAATTTTGCATTTTTACTCTTCAATTCTGCTAATTCTTCTGCTGACTTAAATCACAATCAAACCAACAAGGTTATTAACACCATAGGTAAAATAAATATTATATTGTAGACAATCAAATATATATATCATCGAGTATGAAGATTTTTACTTTCTGATGCCAAATATCCAAGTATAGTAAAGTATGGACCAGAGGTACATGGAAGCAGGAAGAGACTAACTAAAAATCCAACTACAAATGCTCAAAGTGGAGAGACAGCCCATTTAATAACTTTCTGCATTTTAGGTCTCCAAGCTAATGGTACTTCCATAATAAATCATTTTCCATACCAAAAGAAATCTTTTAGGTTGGCTAATCATACTAATATTCACAAAATTCATACTATTATTTTTATAACAAAAGTATTTGTTGCCGTAGCAAGAGCTGAAAATAGCCCTAATCCCATTGCAAAATAACTTAAAAAAACAGATAGTGCAAATACAAATCCAGAAATAATGGCTTTTCTTTTACTTTTAGTTTTTGTTAAAATACTTGATAACAAAAGAAGCATTACTGCAAAAGCACAAGGATTGATACTATCGGCAAATGCTGCTGGAAGCATAATTCCAAAAAATCTTCGCCTACTTCATTTTGATGTAAAATCTCATTTTTCAGATGATATACCTCATGATATATCTTTTTCATCTATTTCTCCACAATTTAAATGAGGACAATTTTCATCATTACAATCAAAATGAGGGCAGTCTTCTCACTCTTCACAAACTTTAGTAGAATCTTGTATTAGTTTTTCTTGAAAAAATCAAATAATTTTTTTATCTCCAGCCACATAATCACATTCGTTTTCTGAATCTATTACTAAAAAAGGGACTCAAGCCTTGTTGGGATCTATTCATAATTTTTCAATATAATCTGAAAATGTTTTTAGATTATTTCTGTTAAAATAAATCTCCAATTCTTTTATATTATACTTGGAAACAAGATCATTTTCATTAAAAAATTTTTCTACCTTTGCACAATGAGAACAACCATTCCCATGAAAATAAAAATATTCTTGAGCAAAAGAATATGAAAAAAAGACAGATAAACTAAGAACAATTACAAACAAAAACTTTCTCATTTTTTTTATTAACTCTAAAATATAAAACATTTATTGTATTTTATTTGAAACAATATTTTGCATATTTTTTCGGTCAGTAACAACAATTTCCAAAGTTCAATCCTCTTCTACCGAAATAGATATAATTTGATCTGATTCTGGATCCTTTGTAAGAGAATAGTTTGTATAAACAATTCATTTCAAATCTCAAGCAAGTTCTTTTAGTTGACTTGATGTATTTGCTCACATCTTTTTTAGAGCATCTTGAGCCAATTGAAACTCCTCACTCACTTTTATTCATGCTTTTTTTGCTATAATTTCAGCTTGTTTCATAGCTAAATTATAATCTCAAGTATACACAAAACGCATAGAATTAAAGCCTTCCACTTCCTCAGTAGTTTGGTAAGAGGAATTTTGATCTAGAGTCATACCCTCTGGTGTAGTAATATTCAATTTTTTTACCCAAGATGGAAGCGAAAATTTTTGTTTTTGAGCTTCTAGTAAAGCCAGTTTTTCTTCTAAAGCTATTTTTTCTGCTATATACTCCGTTGTGTTTTGCACATTAGTTTTTACTGTTCAAGCTGCATTATGCAAATTGTCTTGAACATTTTGTGTACAAGCTGACAAAGAAAAAGACACCAATAAGATCAATCAGGAAAGAAAAAAAAGTTTTTTCATAATAAAACTATAATTACGAATAAATATGGTAGTGATTGTATATTAATATCACAAAATTTTTCAAGAACAAAAGAACAACTTCATAGTGAAATTCGTTTTTATTTTAGTATAAACAATCTAGTTTTATTCTTAAATAGACAGATGAGAAAATTAACAAGTAGACTTACAAATCACAGTGAACGATACAACCAAGTTGTACAACAAGCAGATCTTGCTGAAAGTTCCAATGTGAGATGATGTATGGTAATCAAACCTTACGGTTTTGCCATACGAGAAAACATTCAAGGTATTTTAGACAACATGTTCAAAAACACATGACATTACAATGCATATTTTCCTCTGTTTATACCCAAATCTTTTTTAAGCAAAGAAGCAGAACATGTAGAATGATTCGCCAAAGAATGTGCTGTAGTTACTCATTATAGATTAAAAAACGATCCTAATGGAAAATGAGTAGTGGTAGATCCTGAAGCAAAACTTGAAGAAGAATTAATTGTAAGACCTACCAGCGAAACCATTATTTGGGATAGTTACAAAAAGTGGATAAATTCTTATCGTGATTTACCAATACTTTGTAATCAGCGAGCAAATATAGTTAGACGAGAAATGAGAACAAGAATTTTTCTTAGAACATCAGAATTTTTATGGCAAGAATGACACACAGCTCATGCTACTTATGAAGAAGCAGAAGCAGAAGCTTTGAGAATGATAGATGTTTACAAAGATTTTAGTGAAAACTTTTTAGCTATTTCTCCAGTAGTTTGACCAAAACCAGCTCATGATAAATTTGCTGGTGCAATAGACACTTACGCGATAGAACCAATGATGCAAGATTTCAAGGCATTACAAGCTGGTACATCTCACTTTTTGGGACAAAATTTTGGAAAAGCATTTGATGTAAAATTTACGAATGAAAATAATGAATTAGACTATGTTCGAGGAACAAGTTGGGGAGTGAGTACTAGATTGATTGGTTGATTGATCATGGCTCATGGAGACGACAATGGTTTAGTTATTCCACCAGCTCTAGCACCGACACATGTAGTTGTAGTTCCTATTTTCAAAACTCCTGAAGAGCTAAAAGAGATCAAAGAATACATCAAACCTTTAATTGAAAAGATGGAAAATATTTACCTAAAATTTGAATGAAAATATACCAAAGAAAACATGAAGTTAAGATATAAAATTGATGACGATCCAAACAAAACTCCATGACGAAAATTCAACGAACGAGAATTAAAATGAGTTCCTATCAGAATTACTGTTGGGAAAAGAGATATTGAAAACGGGATGTTAGAAATTTTCAACAGAGAAACTTGAGAAAAAAATTCAATGAAACTCCAAGAAGTTTTAGAAATTTTAGAAAAACAACTGCTAGATTCCCAAAAAAATCTACTCCAAAAAAATAAAGAATTTAGAGAAAAAAATACTTATTATGTAGATTCATACCAAGATTTTGCTGAAAAAATTGAGAAATGATTTGTAATGGCACATTGGGATGGAACAGTTGAAAGTGCTGATAAAATACAAGAAGAATTTAAGGCAACAATTAGATGTATTCCAAACAAAGAATATCTAGAAAAAGACGATGAATGAAAATGTATTGTTAGTGGAAAAGAAAGTAAATGAAGAGTTTTATTCGCAAAAAGTTATTAATGTTAAATATCTATATCGTCAGACATGGACAAGATGAAGATAATCAAAACGGAATACTCAACGGACATCGCGATATGCCATTGACAGAATTAGGTAAAACACAAGCACAACAATTAGCACAAAAAATAAAAAACATAGGCATTCATTTTGATAAAGCATATAGTTCTCCGCTACAAAGAGCATATATTACTTGAAAAATAATCACAGATGCATTAAGTATAGATGCACCAGAACAGTTAGATATTTTCATCGAGCGCGATTTTGGTAGTATGACGGGCAAAGCTATCCAAGACATAGAGATTCTCTGTGCACCAAATATTATCAAATCCGAAACTGTTATCTATTTTCTTAATCCAGAAGGAGCGGAAACATTTCCACAAGTATTAAGAAGAGCAAAACAAGCCTTAACATATATCCAAAAAAAACACAAAAATGGGAATATTTTACTAACAACTCATTGAGATTTTGGTAAAATGCTATATAGTGCCTATTATGGATTAAGTCGGACAGACACATTAGTAAATTTTCATTTTGGTAATTGAGAGGTACTGCTCCTATCACTCAGCATTACAGAAAAAGAAGCACACCTATTCCAAACAAAACAATACAATCATTAAAAAAAACATATATTAGAAAACATATAATAATAAAAAAGCCAACTTACATCAAAGAAGTCGGCTTTTTATTTTATAATAATTATTTATCGTTTTTTAAAGTAGCATGAGCTGCAGCTAATCTCGCAATAGGAACTCTATATGGAGAACAAGAAACATAAGTAAGTCCAACTCTATGACAGAATTCAATAGAAGCAGGATCTCATCCATGTTCACCACAAATTCCTAACTTGATATTTGGTCTAGTAGATTTTCATTTTTCTACTGCTATTTCTACTAATTGTCCTACTCATTCTTGATCTAAGGTTTGGAAAGGATCTTTATCAAAAATACTTTGATTTACATATTCTTTGATAAATTTACCTGCATCATCTCTAGAGAATCCTAATCCCATCTGAGTAAGATCATTTGTTCCAAATGAAAAAAACTCAGCAGATTCAGCAACTTTATCAGCAGTCAAAGCTCATCTAGGAACTTCTATCATTGTTCCAACTGTATAATTTACTTCAATTCCATATTTTTCCATAGTACTTTTTGCAACTCTGTGTACAATTTCTAGATTGAAATCTAGCTCTTGTTTGAATCATACTAGTGGTATCATAATCTCAGGAGTGATTTGTTTTCATTCTTTTGCAAGTTCACAAGCTGCTGAAATTACTGCCTCTGTTTGCATTTCTGCTATTTCTGGATAAGAAATAACCAATCTACATCCTCTATGTCCTAGCATAGGATTGAATTCATGAAGTCAATTAATTCTATCTTTTAATATAGAAACTTCTACATTCATATCTTTTGATAATTCTACAATATCCTCTTCTTCTGTTGGTAAAAATTCATGTAATGGAGGATCCAAAAATCTAATTGTAACAGGAAATCATTCCATTGCGTTAAATAAACCAACAAAATCTTCTTTTTGAAAAGGAAGTAATTTTGCAAGAGCCTTTTTTCTTCCATCAAGACTGTCTGACAAAATCATTTCTCTAACCGCTTTAATTCTATCGTCAGCAAAAAACATATGTTCTGTTCTACAAAGTCAAATACCTTCAGCTCAAAACTTTTTAGCCATCAACGCATCATTTGGAGTATCCGCATTTGTTCTAATTCAAAGCTTTCTGTATTTATCAGCCCATTGCATTAATATAGCAAAATCTCAACTTAATTCTGGATCTACTGTTTTTAACTCTCCAGCAAAAACTTCTCATGTTGAACCATCTAATGTCAAAATATCTCACTCTTTGAAAACTCTTTGCCCTATGGTCAAAGTTTTAGATTTTTCATCTATAGTAATTTCATTAGCTCCAGCTACACAACATTTTCACATTCATCTTGCTACAACTGCTGCATGTGAAGTCATTCATCCTCTAGCTGTTAAAATTCATTGAGAAGCATGCATTCATTGAATATCTTCTGGAGAAGTTTCAGTTCTAATTAATAGTATTTTTTTACCTTCTTGAGCCCACTCATGAGCATCTTCTGCTGTAAATACAATTTGCCCTACCCCAGCTCCTGGTGATGCTGGCAAACCTTTTGTTAATAATTCTGCTGAATTTTTAGCAGAAACTTCTATTTGTTTGTGGAGCAAAGCATCCAATTGTTCTGGTTCTACTCTAAGTATTGCTGTTTTTTCATCTATCAATCACTCTTTAACCATATCCACAGCCATTTTTACAGCAGCAGCAGCAGTTCTTTTTCCACTTCTTGTTTGAAGAATATAAAGTTTTCATTCTTGTATAGTAAATTCTAAATCTTGCATATCTTTGTAGTGTTTTTCTAGGTTTTTATAAATATCTACTAATTCAGCATAACAATCTGGCATTTGTCTTTCTAATTCTGCAATTTCCAATGGTGTTCTAATACCTGCTACCACATCTTCTCATTGTGCATTCATTAGATATTCTCCATAAAATTTATTTTCTCAAGTAGATGGATTTCTAGTAAAACAAACTCCAGTTCATGACGTTTCTCACATATTTCCAAAAACCATCGATTGAATATTAACCGCCGTTCATATCAATCATTTAATGTTGTTTAATTTTCTATAAACGATAGCTCTATCATTATTCCAAGAATTGAATACTGCATCTATAGACATAGTCAATTGTTCTCTACCATCATTTGGAAACATTTTTCCAGTATTTTTTTGTATTGTTTCTTTGTATAAATAAACAACTTTCTGCAAATCTTCTACCGATAAGTCTGTATCATTTTTTATTCACTTTTCATTTTTAACTTTTTGTAATTGCTCTTCAAAATGACGATGTTCTACTCACATAACAACATCTCCAAACATTTGAATAAATCTTCTATAACTATCCCAAGCAAACCTCTCATTTCAAGTTTTGTTTGCTAATCAAACTACAGACTCATCATTTAATCATAAATTTAAAACAGTATCCATCATACCTGGCATAGATGCAGCTGCTCCAGATCTAACTGAAACTAATAATGGATCCTGAGAATTTCATAATTTTTTACCCATAGTTTTTTCCAATTTTTGTAATTTAAGCTCAACTTGATCCAAGACTTCTTGAGCATTAACTTTATTATTTTGATAATAAAGTTCACAAGCTTCTGTACTTACTGTAAACCCATCAGGAATAGGTAAGCCCAAAGACATCATTTCTGCTAAATTTGCTCACTTTCCTCCAATAATGTATTTGTTTACTCCTTTGCCTTCATCAAAAGAATAAACAAATTTTTTTGTTTTAGTTCAAAATAATCCCATAATTTTTTTGCATAAAAAAAATAAAAAGTTCAAAATTCATAATATAATATTCTTTTTGTTTTTCAATAGCAAGTAGACAAATATAGACAAGAAAATTTTAGTAAATTTTAATTACTCTTATTGCTTATATGTTAAAATACCATTTTTTATTAAATTTTATTAAATAAAGTTTTTTTTATAGTTCTATTTTTTCTAATAAACAAGGTTTTATATTCTTCCAATTTTCTAAAAAACTACTTATTCTAAGAAAAAATATTAACATAAAATTACTTGAAAATTTCAAGTTTTTAACTAAACAAAATATTGTTTTATTTTATTTACATATACAATGATAAAAGAGTTTAAAGAGTTTGCCATAAAATGAAATATGGTAGACATGGCTATATGAATTGTTATTTGAGCAGCCTTTTCTACTATAGTAAAATCTTTGGTAGACGATGTAATTATGCCAATTATTTCTGGAATATTTAAAATACCAGATTTTTCAAACCTATTTCTTGTTTTATCAAATCCTAGTGGAGAAAGGTTCTCTAGTGTAGCATTAGCTCGCGAAGCTTGAGCATCTGTATTAGCTTACTGACTATTTATCAACGCTATATTAGCATTTTTAGTAGTAAGTATCACTTTGTTTTTTGTTGTGAAAGGTATCAATAAACTTAAAAAACCAGAAGCAAAAGCAGAGGAAGTTCCAAAAATATCAGAAATAGATGTATTGATAGATATCAGAGAAGAGTTGAAAAAAACCAAATGAAAATAGAAAACTTTATATCAAAATACAATATTCAAAAAATTAAAAAGTTGGAACAAAAGGATCCACAGTTTTTAGCATTACAAGAAACTTGGAAAAAAATTAAAAATAAAAATGAAAATCTATTTTTATATTTAACAATACAGTGTTCTTTAGTGAGTTATCAAATAGCTTGAACAGGAGAATTGCGACGAAAAGAGTTTGGTGATAAAATTTGGAAAGACCGAAGTTTATTACAAAACTTACGACAAAAAAAACAAGATAATAGTATTTGGCGATATAATTTTCTAACAAATTCTAAATATAACAAAAGAATATATAATATAAAAACTGACAGAATCAAAAAATTCAATAAAATTCTAAAAAATAATATAAATTTCCAAAACTTTTGAAACGACTTAGAAGAGTTGAATGATCTTGTTTCCAAAACAATGAAAGTAAAAAAAGAAAGTAAAACAAATGTTTTTTCTGTTAAAATGTTTTGATATGCTTATGAAATAATTTCGTGAAAAGAAACAATATACCCTATGGATGTCCAAATACCAGTGGATAGCAGAATCAAAAAAATTTATATTAATTCTTTAAGTAAAAAAGAAAAAGCAAATAGTATAAATAGTACAGATATTCAAAATTATTTTCAAACTTTATCAAAAAAATACAATATTCCACCACTACACTTAGACTCTATTCTCTGGTTGGACTACTGGACAAAATTTTTTATTTAATAATTAGTTCTAAAAGATGAACTCTATTAAAAAATGAATATACAAACACTATAAAGGCAATTTGTACGAATTAATTGATATTGTAGTACATAGTGAAAGTTGAGAAGAGTTGGTGTTGTATAAAGCTCTTTACAACGATACAGAATGAAAATCTCAATTACGAATCAGACCAAAAAAAATGTTTTTTGAAGATGTAATTATAGATGGAATCACAAAACCTCGTTTTGAATATTTATGAGAAAAAATTTAAGAAACACAAAAACTAATTTTTTGAATTCCCTATACAATAAAAAATATCTTACTTTATTCATTTCCAATGAAATCAAGTTATTTATACGAATACTAATAATTTATCTAGGCAAAATAACCCCTAATCCAATATGCTTAACAAAGAATTGATATTATCAAGTTCTCAAGAAAACATAATATTTGAATCTGAATTTGACAATTCAAGTCACAATTTTTGTAATTTTTTGATCAATACATTTCTTTTATCAACATCATCTAGCATAATATTTCAATTTACCACTCAATTATCATAATTTATTTCATAAGAATAAATTTTTCAATCCTGTAAATAATACTTTTGATATGTCTGTTGAGATTTATCTGATATGTTCATCATTCTCGCTTTGTCTGAATCAAAAAATTTCCAGTATCTTCTCATAGATTCCTCTTGTTCTCTAAAAAGATCTTTGAAATATTTATTCTGTCTATCAAAATATCTATCAAATTCATCAAAAACATTTACAGTACGATCAATTCTATAAGGATTTTGATAATAAATAATCCCACGAGATTCTATATTTGCTATCTTATTTTGATAATGAGTAACAAGAATAATAATAAAGATAACAAGTATCACAATTATCCATCAACTAACTCAAAGATACTTATTAATTTTTTCAAAATTTTTCTTAACAAAATTATCACAATTCTTGATTGTGTTTTTCAAAGTTTTTTCTGATTTTTTCATTTCCCACTTTTTATCATCTAAAAAAAAGAGCTAGATTGCTCTAGCTCGCAAACAAAAACATTATTTATCAAATTTAGAGATTTCAGTTTCAACCTTTTGAATATCCAAATCAATACTTTCAATCATATCATCTCTTCATTCAGTTTTGAATTTTTTCTTGTAATCTTTGAGCTTTTGAAGAGTTGATTTGAGATGTTTTAAGGTTTCATCTTTGTGTTGCTTTTGATATTCAATTTTTTCTAATTCTAATTCATATTTATTGAGATCAATCAGACCTCATTCATCATAATTGTCTTGTTCTTCATCATATCAATCATAAGTTAATCACAATCTTCTATCAATAAGATTGTCCAAATAATTCTGTAAATTTGCCCAATCTCACAATCATAATATCGGAGATCTTGGCGTGTTAGAAAAACTTTCTAATCATGAAACCTCATTGTTTTTAGCAAAAGATTGAAAATCTTGAGGATTATCAAACTCTCTTTCAATCTTCTCTTCTTTTCAATTAATGTTTTTGTAAACATAAACCTTTCATTTGAACATATTTAATATTGGTTAAAAAATAAAAAGTAGCACCAAAACTGTATCAGTGCTATAATAAGAATTTTTTTTTATTTTGCAAGTTTTTTTGTCCTTTTACCTGTTAAATAATTTGACTTATTTGTATTTGTCTAAGTTTATGTACATAAATTAAAAAATATCCCATACTTTTTTGAACAAAGAATACTAAAAACTAATTTTTTGAATTTTCTATATTGTAAACAAATAAGCAATTCAATAAATTTTCCAAAAAACAGTTCGATTGAGAAACACAATTTGCTAAACAAATTTTTATTATTTAAAAAAACATTGCACTTATTCCTCAAAAAGTTATACATTTCATACTTTATATAATTTAAATATACTATGAAAAAACAAAGTTCTATCAAAATTGAATGATCAGCTTCTGTTGGTACAAAATGACAAATTGTAATTCCAAAAAATGTTAGAGAAAAATTCAAATTAAAACCTGGAGATGATTTAGTTGTTTTATCTTCTGATGATGCTATCTTTTTGGTAAAATCAGAAAATCTTGAAAATATGATATGATCTTTTGAAAATATAATAAATAGTTTATAAAAAACTACTTACTTTCCTGTAGTTTTTTCCATAATTTTTCTTGTTCTTTACTCAATCTTCTTGGAATTTTCAATTTTGGAATAATAAATAGGTCTCATTTTTTTGAAAAAACTCCTCCACTACCAAAACCTTTTCCTGAAACTTTTATTTGTTCATCTAATTGTGTTCATTTTGGAATTTTTATCTTAATTTTCCCACTTGGATGCGGAATTTCATACTCTCATCATAATACCAAATCATAAATCGTAACTTCCTGATTTACATAAATATGATCTCATTTTCTAATATAATTTAGATTTTCGCTTACATTAATTTGTATGTATAAATCGCCTGTTGGCATACCATTTTGACCATCATCTCACTTATTGGAATATTTCAAATAAACTCCATCATTTATTCATGCGGGAATTTTTACTTCCAATATTTCTTTTACTTCTTCCAGTCCACCATTTTCTAATTTTTTTCAATCTTTAAAATATTGTTGTCCACTTCATCCACAAGTAGGACAGGCACTTTGAGTTTGCATTACCCCAAAAGGAGATTGAACTTGCTTTGTTACTCTTCCTCTACCAGCACACATATCACAAGTTTTTGCTTCTGCTCATTTTACTACTCTTTTACGAGTATAAGATATTTTTTTTGTGACTCATAAATATGATTCATCGAATGTGATTGTAATCTTTTTTTTTAGATCTTCTCAACTTTTTGGTCATCCACCAGCTCCACCAAAACCTCAAAATCATCATCAAAAAATATTTCAGACAATATCTCATAAATCACCAAAATCAAAACCTGCTCATCAAGTTTGAAATCATCCAAAATTTCCTCATCCACCAAAACCTCAAAATCATCATTTTCTAAAAGCATCATATTGTTGTCTTTTTTCTTTATTTCAAATTACTTGATTTGCCTCATTTATTTCTTGGAACTTTTCTTTGTTTCATCAAGCCTTATCTGGATGATATTTTATAGCAGCTTTTCTAAATGCTTTTTTTATTTCATCTTCGGTAGCATTTTCTGACACTCACAAAATTTCATAATAATTTTTTTTAGGATCAAAGTCCATAAGTACAAATTAAAAATATAAAATCATTAAAAATATTGAATATTTTCAAAACAATAGCACTTAAATAAGTGTTGTGCTATACTAATAAAAAAAACTTAAAATGCAAACTATTTTAAGAAAAATTCAGCAAGAATGCTCATTTAAAGTTAAAAAAAATGTTTTAAGAAAAAAGTCAAATTAAATGTAATTTTAGAAGCCATTTTTTTGACAAAAACTATATTTTTCATTATAATGATAATGTATATTTTATTTTATAAATAAAATCTATGGAAAAACCTTGAATAGATATTGAAAAAATTTTATCTTTGATAGCAAAAAATCCAAACATTTCAGATTTACATTTATCTAGTGGAGAATGTATTTCTTATAGATTAAATTGAGAAATTATCAGAGAAGAATCTGCTGGTAAAATGACTGCTGAATGAATGGAGTTAATTTTAAGACAATTATTTCATTGAAATCCACAAAGATTTGATAAATTTTTATGAGACAAAGAATCAGATTTTGCTTATATATCAAAAGATGAAACTGCTTATAGAGTAAATGCATATCTAAAAACATGAAGAGTTGGTATTGTTATGAGAAAAATTGGAAAAGAAGCTAAAAAGCTAGAAGATATTATGTTTAATAATATCGCTAATAGTATTAGAGAAAATATTTTAAAAAAGAAAAAATGATTATATTTAGTAACATGACCTACTGGTAGCTGAAAATCTACAAGTCTAGTTGCTATGTTGGAAGAAATAAATAAAAATAGATCAGAAAATTTAATATCAATAGAAGATCCTATAGAATATGTTTTTGAACCCAAAAAATGTATTATCTCACAAAGAGAAATTTGACATGACACTTGGTCTTTTGCAAATGCTTTAAGATCAGCTATGAGACAAGATCCTGATGTGATATTTGTTGGAGAAATTCGTGATAAAGAAACAGCAGAAGCTGTTTTAAATTTAGCAGAAACTGGACATTTGGTTTTTAGTACTTTACACACAAATTCTGCTTCTCATACAATTAATAGGTTTATATCTTTTTTTCCACCAGATATTCAATGAAGTGTTGCAGAAAGACTTTCTGAATCTTTAATTGGAGTTCAATCTCAAATTTTAGTCAAAAGTATTGATGCTTCCACTAGAGTATGAATATTTGAATTAATGTTAAATACTCAATCTGTAAAAACAAATATAAAAAAGAAAGATGTAGATCAAATAGATAGTATTATAGAAACATCTAATATGATTTGAATGATAACTTTAAAACAATATGCAGAAAATTTAGTAAATAAAGGTATAATTAATGCAGATGATATTGAATGGATTTTAAATAAAAATTCAACAAAAATATAAAAATTTATAAATTAAAATAAATAAAAAATGGCTAATACAGAACTTATAAAACAAAAACTTCCACAAGAATTATGGGAAAAAGCAAGCAAATTTGATATTCCAGATTATTTTTTAGAAGATAATTCTGATGCTGTAATTTTAGTATTAAATTCTAGATCTTTATCAAAGGATGATGAAAAGCAAAATTGGTTTAATTTAGTTCCTATGATGAATGAAGAACAAATAAATAAATTAAAAGATATTTTAATTAGAGAAAGAGACAAAATAGCTGAAATTGAAGAAAAATATGAAAAGAAAAAAGAAGAAATTAAAGAAAAATATCAAACTAGATTCAATGCTGTTAATTATCAAAAAACAATGTCTACTATACAAACAAAAGAAGAGCTTATTAGAGATAAAGAACAGGAAGAAGCCGAAGATTTACTTAAAAACCTTTAATAAAAATGTTTTGATACAAAAAAAATAAAAACATATTGATTTATATTCTGAGTTTTATGTTTTCTATAAGCTGACTTTTTTTATTAAATAATGTTTTTTGAATAGATTTAATGGAAAGTGCTTTTGATCCTGCTATGTCTTATGATACCGTAATAAATATATGAAAAAATAAAAAACAAGTTTGAGATTCTCTTCTTAGAGAAAAAACAACTATAGGAATATGAGATAGTCCGACAAAAGAAGCTTGTTTTTTAAATTGAATATTAAAAGAATGAGTAGACGAGTCTTGATGTACTGAATTATGATGAGAACGAAAAAGAGAAATAATAGATATTAGTTCTCAAGCACCATTAATAGTTAGAATTACTAAGTTTTTACTTAGGATGACTATTGTTCTTTCTATTTCTATGGTAATATTTAATGCAGTAAAATATATGATAGAAATTTTATCATGAAAAGATCGAAAATCAGCAGAATCTAAAAAAAACTTAATTTATGTTATTGCTTGAGTTATGTTGGCCTTATTGAGTGTAAGTGTAATTAATTTAATAGTTTCTATTCCCAAAAGTAGCTTACAAACAAGTGACGATATTTCAAGCTTTACTATTTGATGTCAAATTTGAACTAGTAATGAAATTATTACTGGCGATAATTTAAAGAAATATCTTTGTGAAGAGTTTTTATGATGAGAACGAAAATCTAAATGATTATGAAAACAATGTTATATCACAACAACAGATAAACGAGAAAAAATAAATAATGAAAAAGCAAAAACAATGTGTGTTAACGATCTTTGATGAACTGTTGTAAATTAATTTATTCAAATAAACTAATAAAATGCTAAAATTAATTTTTATAATCTCATTATTGTGAATAAATATATCAAATGTTTTTTGAATTACTCTACAAACACCAAATCCACATTGACAAGAAGACATTAATGTGTCATGATTTACACAAATAGAAAGTGATGAAACAACAGTATTTGATATAATACAAATAATAAACGATTATCTTTGGTTTGCTATAGCAGGAGTAGCTATGGTTGTTTTAGTTTATTGATGAATAAAATTAATGACAGCTGGTGGAAATAAAGATGCTATGTCTACTGCAAACAAAATGATTATTTGAGCTATAATAGCAATTTTTGTTGCTATATTATCTTATGCTATTATAAAATTAGTTGTAAACTTATTTTAAATAATAAAATTCAACATAAAAAAATAGTAATAAACAAAATTTCATTACTATTTTTTAAAATATAAAAATCAAATTATACCATATAACTATCTATTTTTCAATTAATTTTTTGATATCAAATATTATTTAAATGTATTCCATCTCAAGCATATTCATTTTCTGAAATTTTTATTCCAGTATTTAAATCCAATAATTTTATATTATTTTTTTTTGAAAAATTTTCTAAAATATTATTTACTTCGTCTATTTTTTCTTGTTTTTTAGATTTATTATATGGTATTTTGGTCAACACTAATGATATATTTTTTTCATCTAAATATTTTTTAATTTCTCATAAATTATTTTCTATTTTATTAATTTTATCTTTAGTAATATCATTACTTCCTGTATATAAAATAAGATTTTTTTTTCATGATAAATTTATGTTTCATTGTTTTAATTCATTATATAATTGTTCTGTATCATATCCATCAAAATGTTTTTTATCTCATTTATATCATCACATTTTAAGTCATCAAACATGAGAATCTCACAACAATAAGGTTTCACTATATTCCAGTTTTTCATGATTTTTTTTATTTTCTATTTTAGAAAAATATTCTTTTGCCCAATTTGCAAATTTTTCTGGAGAACTACTCATTCAATTAACAATACTTCTTGCATTAAAAAAATTTGTTTCTTTTTCATTAATAAAATCTGATAATTTTTTTCATGTAAATAATCACTCCTTCATTCAATGAATTAGTATAAAAGAAGCTAAATCATTACTTTTTAAAATAGTGTCTGGATTTTGTACTAAATTTAAATCATTCGAATTTAAATCCATTCATCCATTATCTTTAAATTTTAATTTTTTATTTTCTATAATTTTTGTAAACTTTTCATAATTATATTTATGTGTAAGTTGAACATAACCTCTACCATAATAACCAAATTTTCAATACTGCTTAGTTTCTCATCCAATTTCTTTTATATTTTTAAAATTACTTTCTCATTTTACAGTAGCTAAAATATAAGCTATTTGTTTAGGATTTTTAACTCAATATTTTTTAGCTTGTTTTATAATATATTTTTCTGACACAGCAAAATTTTCTAAATTTTCTGTTTTCTCTTTTATTTTATCATTATTTATTTCTTTTTCTGTTTTCTCTTCTTCCATAGCATTTATCAATGTTCAATTTAATCATAATTTTTCTCTTGCTTCTTGTTCATTAATACTATCTTTCAGTATTTCTTTTGCTTTTTCTAATTTTTCTTGAATTTCTGTAGACAATAATTGTCTAGAAACTAATCATTTAAAATCAGAAAATAATCAAGTAGAAATTAAAAAATCTTGTAATTTATTTTTAACTTTTTTTGTTATATTATTTTCTTTATCTACATCTTCTTTTAATAATCACAAAAAATCATTTGTTTGTTTTAAAATTCAATTTGTATCTTTTTCTAATAAATTATCTATATATTCTCCAGCTACATTTTTTTTCCATTCTGGAGTTTTTTGTTTTCATATTTCAAACATTTTTTATTTAAAATATTAAATTACTCACTATCTTCATTATCTTCATTATCTTCACTATCTTCATTATCTTCACTATCTTCATTATCTTCACTATCTTCATTATCTTCACTATGTTCATCACCTTTTATTATAGCTAATACAGTATCTTTTGTTTTTTCTTCACTATTATCTTTATTATAAGCTTCAATTATTTCTTTTATACTGTATTCATTATTATTATCTTTATCTTCTATAATATCTGTAATAATTGTTTTTAATATGTCATCTTTTAATATTTTTTTTCTTTTATCCTCTGTTAAAATTTTTAATTTTAATTCTTTTTCTTCATCTGGAGTTAATTTTTCATCACTTTTTGCTTTATCAATAAAATCATATAAAAATAAATCCATTTCTCTTTTTGCAATATTATTTCAAAATTTATCTGTCAACCATTTATAATAATCAAATAAATCTTTATTTCTTCAAATAAATGTCATTTCTTTTTCTGTCAATCAAGTTGTTTTTTCCATATCTTCTCTTAATTCTTTAAGATTCTTTCTTGTTTGATTTTCTACAATTTCTTTAGCTAATTCTGCTAAACCTTTTTCAGTTTTACTTTCAATATTAAAAATATCTTTAACTCGATCTGTAAATTTTCAAGATAAATTTTTTATTTTTTCCCAAATACCTTTAAATCAATCTCATATTGATTCAAAAAATGATTTTTCTCAAGCTGTTTCTGGTCATGTCATTTTTATTTTTTTAGTAAATAAATATAATCTATATTAATTATAGATATTTTTTTTTAAAAAGCAAAAAATATAGTATCTTTTTACTAAATTTTACATATTTTCTTCTATTTACATAAGAACTATATTAAACTTCTATAATTTCCATCTTTTTTTCTTGTTTTTCTTGTTTAAGTTTTTTGGAAATAAGTAAATTTGTTGGTCAAATTATAGTCAAAAATAATCAAATTACTGTAAATATATCAGCAAAATACAATCATTCATGTCCAGAATTTAAAAAGAAAGATTGACTAGATACAATAATAAACACTCAAATTAAAGTATTTCGTAATTTAAATTTTTTGATATAAGTTGGTTTAATTACATAGAAAAACAAATAATATAAAAATATCAAAATATACAATCCAATAATAATTTTATTTTGATCTAAAAAATTTTCATTTACTATAACAACTCAGAAAGTTATTAAATAAACTAAATAAGATATTACTGCCAAAAAAATTAAAGCTAAAATTGATTTTTTTAATATTTCCATATTTTAAATTAAAAAATAAATTAAATTTAATATATAAATTACTTTTTCCTTTTCAACAAAATCTTTATTTATTATATTATAACAAATAAAATATATAAATAAAAAAATTAATAATAACAATAATAAATAATTCACAAAAAAATGTTGAAATTTTTTTTGTAGCATTACAACTAATTTCTCATCAAGAAGCTTTTATGTAAAAAAAATGTTGAATTGTCAAAACTAGACAAAACTAGACAAAAACTATTTATAATATTTTGTTGAAAAGTTAAAAAAATGTTGATAATTTAAAATAATATTTGACAAATAAAAATAAATCTTTATAATAATTAAAAGATTAAATAAACTATTTTTATTTTTTAAAATATAAAATGGATAATAATTTTAAAAAAGAATTTGAAAAATATTTAAATAATCATGAAAAACAACATTATATTAAAAATTGGAAAAAGCTTTCAGAAAGATTTTGAAAAGATTTGTTATTAACTTTATTTGAAAATTGAAAAGAATATTTAAAAAAAACATATAGCTCTTGAGATAAAGAAAGATTTTTAATTTCTTTTAAATGATGAGTACATTATCCATTATTAGAAAAAGCAAATTTAAGTTTCGTAAAAAAAAACACATACAATTCTTTAATGTCACTATATAGTATATATCTTAATGTTTCAAAACAATATGAAAAAAAAGAAGAACAAATTCGAGACGAAATATGGAAAGAGACACAAGAAGAAAAAATGAGAAATAAAAACAAAACATCAGAAGAAACACCAGAAGTTATTAAAACACCATGAATGCGTGATATTCGAGGATATGAAAAAGATATATTTTCTATTAGTCCAGATTGAGATATTTGACTACCTTGAGAATTACCTAAAGAGATAGAAGAAAATAATATTTTAGATTTTAATGCAAATTTGGAAAAAGAAAATAACAAAGGATATAAAGTTATTGAAGAAGAAAATGGACAATTAAAAATAGATTTTGACTAAATTTATTTAATAATTTCTGTAGATTTCAATCAATCTTTTATGCTTTGCCATATTCATTTTTTTATGTTTTCTTGATCAAATATTTTTAAATCTTCTTTTTCTTCCAAATTATAATTTAAATATTTATTAAATAATTCAAAATTTTCTAGATTTTGTTTGAATTGTTTTGGAAAAATTTTATTCAAAATTTCTAATATATTTTTTGATAATAATAAAATAGTTTTGTTTTGGTGAATATCTTTTCCATTTTGCTCTAAAATATATTTTTTCAATTGATCATTGTATCGATCTAAAACAATATCAATATTTTCTTGGTCTACAATCAATGAAGCTATATTATTTCCAGTAAAACTAAATTTTTCTATTTTTTGTGGATAGTATTTTACTATTCCAGTTATTATTTCTATCTCAAAATCAGGACTTATTCTAATGGCTGTTTGAGAATATATTTGTAATATTTCTTTATTTTTAAATAAGATATATCAAAATGTGTTTGGATATAAATTATTTGCTTTAAATATAATTTCTGATCATGACAATCAAATATTAAATTTATAATTTTTAATTCAATTTATTAAATTATATTCTCTAGTATCTTTTTCCAAAACAGCTGTTTTAGAATTTAAACCTATTTTTGAATATGTAATAAGTTGTGTTTCAAAATTTTCTTCAAATCCTTTAATATCTGGTCATTCTCAGAATAAAGGAATTAATGTAAAAAATATTGTCAGAAAAATTCATAATACAGAAATTACAATTATAATAGTTCAAATTCGATTTTTTAAATTACTAAAAACTAAAGCTAATAATAAAAATCATATTAAAAACAATCACTGAATTTGACTTAATCAAATATTTGATAAACTAAAAATAAAAATTAGATACAAAAAATTTACCAAAAAAATTATAGAGATAATAAACTTTGATTTGTTATTTTCATTTCAATATAAACTTAATCCTCAGACAATTGAAATAAATAAAAAAATTAAATAATAAATATTGTTTTGAAACCATAACATAGTTTCTCAGCTATAGTCATAATAAGATACAGCAAAATATATTCAAATATAAAATATTCAAGTAATAAGTAAGGAAAATAATATCTTTTTTAGCATTTTGTTCATTCTAAAAAAATATTTATAAAATTCGATAAATAATATAAATAAATTTTTATTATTTTCAATAACACTATTTAAGTAAATTGTTTTATTTTTTCAATTTTATATTGACTTTAGTTTTTATTTTTTTATTGTCTTATCTAATTAACAAAATGTCAAATTAAAAAAAATAAAATTATGTCAAAAACTAAAAAAAATAAAATATTTGTATTAGATACAAGTGTTTTACTGGTAGACCCTGCTTCTTTTTCTAAATTTTTATTCCATGATGTTATTATTCCGTTGGATGTAGTTGCTGAATTAGATAAAGCAAAAAAATATACCGATACGGTAGGTTTTAATGCTAGAGAAACCACTCGTCTGTTAGATAGTTACTTTTCTCCAGAATTATTCAATAATGGAATTTCAATGGGAAAAGGAAAGGGTAATTTGTCCATCTATTTTTTAAGAGAGCTAAATCCTGATGTTAAAAGGGTTTTGAAAGAAGACAAAGTGGATCACAGAATTATCAGCGTTGCATTGAATTTGAAAACTAAAAAAAATCAAGATAAAGATGTTGTTTTAGTTTCAAACGATACAAATCTTCGTTTCAAGGCAGCTTCTTTCGGACTTGAAGTTCAGTCATATAAAAATGACAGAGTGGAAGATTTGGATAATCTTTATAAAGGGATTTTAAAAATCGAAGATGTAGAACTAGATCCTTTTATAGATGAATTATATAAAAAAAAAGAAATTTTGCTTGAAGAGTTAGAAATAATTTCAAAAAATTCTTTGAAACCAAATCAATATCTAATTTTAACAACTTCAACAGAAAAAACTGATATTCCAAAAAAAAGTGTTCTTCCAGAAAAAAGTGCTCTTTGTAGAATAAACGAAGATAAAACAATGATTATTCTTGTTTCAAAAGAGTCTATTTATGGTAAGGTTTTTCCAAGAAATGCAGAACAAACACTATCTGTAAATGCTTTACTTGATAAGAATCTATCTCTCATAACACTTAATGGACCTGCTGGAACAGGTAAAACGCTAATTGCTATAGGTACAGCGATATCTCAAGCTTCTCATTATGATCAAATTTTTATTGCTCGGCCTATTGTGGCTATGAGTAATAAGGATCTTGGCTATTTACCAGGAGATATTCAAGCAAAAATTGCTCCATACATGCAACCTTTGCTTGATAATATTCGTTTTTTAAAGCAATCAAATGGTGGAGATGAGAAGAAAAAATCATCAAAAATAGATAATTTGATGGAGAGTGGAAAATTAATAATTGAGCCTCTGGCTTACATTAGAGGAAGAACACTTCCAAACACTTTATTTATCATTGATGAAGCTCAAAACCTAACTCCAAGCGAGATTAAAACAATTGTTACTCGTATGGGGGAAAATTCAAAAGTAATCTTTACAGGAGACATTTATCAAATAGATCATCCCTACTTGGATTCATATTCCAATGGGCTTAGCTATTTGATAGAGAAAGCCAAAGATTATGAAAAAGCCGCTCATGTGTCGCTAGAAAAGGGAGAAAGGAGTGAGCTTTCTGATTGGGCAGCAAAAAACTTATAAAGTATATTCTCTATATAAAAAACGCTGGTTCTACTAGCGTTTTTTTTGTAATAAGTATTTTTTATATTAAGCTAATTATCTTATTTTTTAAGTTTTCTAGTCAAATCTCATCACGAACAGAAATAAAAACACAATCTTCTTTTATATATATTTTTTTAATTTCTGATAATTTGTTTTCATTTATCAAATCAATTTTATTGAAAACTAAAACTCTATGTTGTTTTGCTCCAATATCATCTAATATTTCATTTACGACATTTATTCTTTCTTGAATAAATGGATCTGAAGCATCTATAATATGCAACAAAAAATCACTTTCTACACTATCTTCCAATGTGCTTGAAAAAGCATCAATAAGTTTTGGCGGGAGATCACGAATAAATCATATTGTATCATTTAAAAGAACCTCTTTTCAAATTCATTTTTCAGGCTCTGTAAAAAGAAATAATTTTCCTACATTTGTTCAAAGTGTTGCAAAAAGTTTATTTTCGGCCAAAACTCCTTTATTAGTTAAAGTATTTAATAAAGATGACTTACCAGCATTTGTATAACCAACAATTCCAATAATTGCTAAACCTTTTTTAATTCTGCTTTGTCTATGTAGTTCTCTCATTTTTTCAAATTCTTTCAATTTTTCTTTAATTTTTATTTGTTTTTCTTTTAAGTGTCTTTTCATTCTTTCTGTATTAGTTTCTCAGATTCATCTAGTAGCTCATCATCCACTTCCACTACTTCATCATTGACGAGAAAGTTCCATTCCCATTCCAAAAATTCTAGGTCACATATGCTTGATGGCTGCTAATTCTATTTGTAGTTTTGCTTCTACACTTTGAGCATGTTTTTCAAAAATTTTCAAAATTAAATCTATTCTATCTCGAGCTTTTATAGGATCTTTTAATCAAGCTTTTTCACTAGCATGACGAAGTTGTTCATTTATTTCAAATATTTGAGATGGTTTTAAAACATTTCATACAATCAATAAATTTGCTCAAACATTGATCATTTCTTGGATAATTTCTTCCAATTTTCATTTTCAAACATATGTTTTGAAATCTGGCTGATCTTTTCTTTGTATTTTAGTTAAAATCACCAATCATCAAAAAGTATCTACAAGATTTTCTAATTCATTCATTCTGTCTTGTAAAATTTCTTTTGAAAGATTTTTGGGAGCTATATCTGCTAGAAACACTTTTAGCATACAATGGGTTGTTTATAGTATTAAAGTTGTGTAAGTTGACAAAATAAGACCAATGTTCCAATTGGAAACTTATTATCAAGTATGTTGTTTTTTAAATTGTTTTCAAGTACTTTATATTTTGATTTGAAAAAAACAATATATTCAATATGTTTTCTTTAGTTTATTTTTTTAAATAAAATCAATGAATTACTTATTCACTATTCTACTTATTATAGCAGTATTTTTTGTTTGACGATATTTGTTCAAAAAATTCAAAATTCTAGACAGACCTTGACCAGATTTAAAATGACTTAGATGACCAGTTCCTACCATTATGTGAGTTTTTGCATATATTAGTTTTATTCTCACAATGATTTGGTTTTTTCCTGGGATAAGTTCAAATAATATGTTTCGAGGTCTTGTACTATGAGTTTTTCCAATTTTTATAGTCGAATTAATAGAAGAATTATGATATATGGGTAGAATAAAATTTAGAATTCCACAAATTATTAGACTATTAACACATATATGATGAGCAATTATTGCTGTTTATGTTTGATGAATTTGAATATGACAAGAATTTATTATTTGATCTTTTGTGCGACATATTCCTCAATATATTTTTGTGGTATTTTTTGTGATACGAGCTATGCTTTGTATCAACGCTGTAAACTGGATTGATTGAATTAATGCACAAGCTAGTGGAGTAAGTGCGATATGATTTTTAACTATTTTCTTGTTAATAAAATTTGTTGTTATGAGGCATTATACAGAATTCAACAACCGAGATGTTCTAGTTTTAACATCTAATATGTCTTTAGTTTTGTTTTTTATAAGTTTAGTTTCTTCATTTTTAGAATACAAACCTTTGTGACTTCTCAGAGATGTATGAATTATGTTTTTTGGATTTAGTTTAGCATATTTGTCAGTTTTATGATGAGCAAAAATATGAACTTTGATAGTAGCTTTATCACTTGTAATTTTTGATGCTATATGGGTAGGATTGTATAGAATTCTAGTTTTGAAAAAAAATCCTATGAAGTGAGATTACACTCATATACATCATAGACTGCTTTGACTCAATCGAACTAGATCAGAAGTAAGAGCCTTTGTTTGGATTTGGTCGTTTGTAATGATGGTTTTGATGCTAATGCAATCGGCAAATAGATTCAACAAAATAATTATTTTCCTTATGATGGCAATGATTTTCTTTGGACTAAATTATTATCTTTTTGTGGTAAAAAAGTTAAAATATGGTTTAGATCTAAAAAAAGATTAAAATTTTAACAAACAAAAATAACTTAATAGAGTTTTAATTAATAAGTTATGTTCTATTTTTTTACCCCTTCTTTAATTTTATTCCCTTCTCATTTTTTCCATTCTTTTTTCTCGTTCCAAGTCCTTTCCCAAATTCTTTTATACAATCTTGATATCACATATCAAAAACTTGCGTCATCTTTTTTTTATCTAAAGATAATATGGAGATCGGAATTTCTTTATAAAATAAATGGTCTACAAATCTAGTATTTTCCAAAACTTTTGTTCTTAACATTATTTCAAAATTTACCAAAAGGTTATTGATTGCTGTATTTATTGTTTGATTTTTTTTAAATTTTTGTAGCGCTATTCATATTATTTTACTTTTTGGATAGAGTTTTTTTGCTAAATCTACTGGAAAATTATTTAAAACTCCTCCATCAACTAAATTGTAGTTTTTATATTTTACTGGTGGAAAAATTCCTGGTATTGCCATACTACCTAAAACAATTTTTGGTAAATCTCATTTTTCAAATAAAATAAATTTTGCTCTATTTGCATCAACGGCTCAAATATATAAATTTTTGTTTAAGCTAGAAAAGTTGTTTGGTAAATATTTTTCCAACATATCTTTAAATTTTTCATTAGACAAAAGTCCTCATGTTTTTTTAAAAATATTTTTAGTGTAAAATTGATTGATAGAAACATTATTCAATAACTTAAAAATTTGATCTGCCTCAAGTCCATAGGACCATAATGATCAGATAATAGCTCCTATGCTGACACCAAAAATTGCATCTATTTCTTTGTCCAATCAAAGCTCTTCTAGTCATTTCAAAATTCAAACAGCATAAACTCATTTAAATCATCCTCAAGAAATTACAAGAATTTTTTTGCGCTTTTTCAAACAAAACAAGGATCTAAATTTTATCATAATTGTTCAAAAAATAAAAACATTAAAGTCATTTTATTTTTTTATTTAAAATTTTCAAGCAGATCATTTTATTTACATAATCCAAGATAAAACAATTTTTTTATAAATGTTTTCTGTTGAAAGTAGTCAAAAATTTTATATAAATTACTTGAATTTAAAAATAACACCATAAGATGAAAAAATATTTTATAATACTTTTTTTTCCAATCATAATTTTATCTGCTTGCCAAAAAAACCTATACTTGAAAATGGATTTTGATCAAGCTCTAAGCATTTTTACCAAACAAGTTGATTATATACTAAACAACATAAACAACTTATGATTTAGCTGACAAAAAGAAAATCAAATCAAACTAGAAATAGATTCAGAAAATAAAGATTTTTTACTAAACTCAAACATAGAAATAAGTGGTCATACAAACTATTTAACCCAAAAACAAAACTTATACAATCAAATCTCATTACAATTTTTGGATAAAAAAGAAAAAAATGTATTAAATCTTTCAGGATATCTTGATTACAAAAATATAGAAAATGAAAAGTATATCAATTTACAAGATTTTTTTGTAGACTTAGGTTCAGGTAATTATCAAAACAAACTATTGTTGTTAATTTCCAAAAAACTAGAAAACAAACGAATATTGCTAGATCTAAAAGAAAAAACCACTACAAATTTTTATAAGGACTTCAATTTTTTACTACAAACTATTTTTGCATCAAACATTTTTTATCCATTAGATGAGCTTACTTATGATTGATTTTTTGCATATAAAATAAAAATTCAGCAAGACATTTTAGATTATATTTCAGACAACACAGACATTAAGATCAATTCTTTTGAATGACTTTTACTTGTCAAATCAAATTCAGAAGTAGAGTTAAAAATAGAAAATTTAGAACTTTATTACAAAAAAAACTACAATATAAAATGAGTTATAGGCAATAAAAGTTTATATTTCAACATAAAAGTTCCAGAAAAAGAAGAAACAAGATATTTGCTTTCATTAGATTTTCATAAAAACCAATACAAATTTCAGATCAAACAAACAGACAATTATCAAGATATGATAAAACTAAATCTTAATTTAACAAACAAAAAATTAGAAAACTTTAGCAAAAATACCATAAATGGACATGTAGAAATTTCTAATAAATTAATTTATTGAACAGACCTTGAAAAAAACATAAAAATAAACATAAAGGCAGAACAACAATTTATAAATGATTCTGGATTTTTATTTCAAAAACCAGAGTCCTATATTATGTTAAAACAGATATTATGAGACAGTTTTTCTTTGAGTCAAGTTTTGTCTACAGAAGATTCTTTTATCAATAAATAATATTCAACTAGTCTATGAAAGCAAAATTTAAAACATCAAAAGTATGAGAAATACAAGACGATAATACTAAAAAAAATTCTATTTTTTGAAAAACACTAAAGTATATTGTTTTTATATTATCCATATTTTTAATAATATTTTTTTGAAAAAACCTAATTCATGGTGGACATGTACTTTTAGGTTCTTTATGAAAATCTACAGTCAAAACTGTGAGCTCAAATATCGGACAAGAGATGATTAGAGATGAGTTTGGCAATATAAATATTATGTTGGTTTGAATTGGTTGAGACAATCATCATGGATGATATTTAGCTGATGCCATGATTACAGCATCACGAAACCCAGAACAATGAGTAGTGAGTATGATTTCTATTCCAAGAGATTTATATATTAATTCTTCTTGATATTTATGAAGAGTAAATGGTTTGTTTGCCCGTGGATACAATCATTGATGAAACAATATATGATCTGGAGCCAAAAATCTTATTACAAAAGTTGAAGAAATTTTATGATTGGAAATTCCATATTATCTTGTGGCAGATTTTCAGTGATTTAAAGAAATAGTGGACACATTATGATGAATAGAAATTTATGTACCAAACACAATACATGATACGACATATCCAGACGACAATTTATGATATCAAACCTTTCATATTTCTGCTTGACAGCAGATATTAGATTGAGACACAGCGCTTAAATATACCAGGTCTAGACACACCACATCAGACTTTGCTAGATCCCAAAGACAGCAAGATATTTTAAAAGCAGTAATAGATACTGCCTTACAAAGAAAAAATATAACAAATGTTTGAAAACTAAAAGAAATGTATTCCACTTATACTAGAATGGTTCACACAAATATTTCTTTAAAAGAAATGATAGGAATGTTTCAATATAGTTACAATTTTAAGCATATGTTTTCTTTTTGATTAAATACTTATTGTACATACTCTTCTTACAAACTTACAGATGCTGGATGCTTCCTTTACAATGGAAATAGGGAGGCTTTTGGAGGACAGGCAGTCATGATTCCAAATGGAGCCACACCAGGCAGTATTTCCTTTTATGATTATACAAAAAGATTTGCTTTTTTTGTAGCACATAACAATTGATATTTGATTGAAAATCCAAGAATTATAATCAAAAACGCTATAGACAAACAATTTGCATCTCAAAATAGACTTTCTCCAACAGGACGAGCAAATAAAATAGCTGTTAAACTAAAGAAATATTGATTTAATCTTGCTGGGGTTGAAAACTATTCTTGAGCCATAGAACAAACAAAAGTTGTTACATACGGAGATCAAACATATTCAAAAACAGTAGATACATTACAGTATTTTTTCCCAGTAAATGTTGTTGAAAAATGAGAGGTTCAGCTTCTTAGTTGAGAAGAATTGGGCTATGACATGGAGCTTATTATTTGAAATGATTTCATTTCTCATACAGCCAATAATCCGTTTAGTTATGAAAAATAATCATTTATTTTTTTTTACAACAATAATGCTTCATAAAAAAGTATTAGAACAAAAAGAGAAAATATATTCTTATATCAAAAATCTTTGATTAGATATATCAAAAGTAAAAGACGAAAACTTATTGTTACAAACATTTATTCACAAATCTTTTGCTGCTGATTTCAAAAAAATATGATGACATAATGAAAGATTAGAGTTTTTGTGAGATTGAGTTTTGTGAGCAATTGTATGTAAATTATTGTTCCAAAAACATCCAAAAATGAATGAGTCCGAAATGACTTTATATAAAATAGCTTTAGTTAGAGAAGAAAATTTAGCACAAGTAGCCAGAAATATCAATTTAGACAAACAGATTTTTGTAAGTAGATGAGAAGAAAAAATGCAATGAAGAAAAAAAGATGCTATTTTGGCAGATGCTTTGGAGGCTTTGATATGATATGTTTTTCTGGATTTTTGATATACAGAAGCAGAACTCTTTGTAGAAAAAAACATATATACAATGTATGACAAAATAAATAAAAAACCTATACAAAGCTACAAAACAATGCTACAAGAATATGTTCAGAAACTATATAAAGAGCTACCATCTTACAAAGATATCGAGCATCAATTTGATTCTAAATGAAATGTTTTAATTTACAAAACAGAACTATATATTTTATGAAAAAAAGTGTCAGAATGATTTGCTAGCAACAAAAAGAAAGCACAAGAAGAAGCTGCAAAGATTTTCTATGAAACAACAAAACAAGAAAATCTTTGAGCAGATAAAACTTAAGTAGAAAATCTTTTTCCCATTGAATTTTTTTGGTAAATACTTAAATATTACGATAACAAATTTTAAATTTTATAATTTTGACATGAAAGCAAGGTTTAACATTATCAAAAAAGCTCCGATTTGGATTGCAATTTCAATTGTTTTGTTTTTGATTTCAATTTTTTTATTTTTCTCAAATGCTAGATATTCAGAAGAATTTACTGGATGAATAAGTTTGTGAATAGATAAAACAGTAGACAACCAAAAAGAACAAGCAAATCTAGAGCAATATTTATTAGAAAATCAGTATGAAGTTCTAAAAGTTTCTTTGGAAACAGTAGAAGATACTACAATGTTCAAAATAAACACAAAAGTAGATACAGATGAAAAAGTCGCAGAATTGTCTGAACAAATAAAGCAATATTTGTTAGAAAATAATTTAATTTCATCTACAGATGAGATAATAGAACAAACAATTACTTGACCTAGTGTTGGTTCTTATATGCAAAAATCAGCCGTGACTGCACTTATAGTATGAGTAATATTTATCGTAATTTATATGTTGTTCTCTTTTTCAGCGATTAGACACTATGTTTCTCCATCAATATTATGAATAGTTGTTGCTGTTATTATGATTTTTGATGTTGTGATACCAGCATGAGCTTATGGAATATGGATGTGGGTAAATAATACCATACAAATAGATTCAATATTTATAATAGCGATTTTGACTGTTATGTGATACTGAATCAACGATACGATAATAATTTTTGATAGAATTAGAGAAAATTTACAAAACAGATGAACAGGGAAAGATGTTGTTTACGGAAAAGTATTTGAAGATAGTATTCGACAAACAATGAAAAGATCTGTGTGAACATCTTTTTCTACATTATTAGTAGTGATATCTATGTTCATTTTTGGAACAGGGATAATGAAACATTTCGCATTTACTATATGAGTTGGAATTATCGCTGCAACATTTGCATCAATATTTATAGCTACATCATTAGTATACATTCTCTTAGGTAAATACAAGACAGAAAAGGGAAAACTTTAGTTTTTTACAAAACAGACAATTATAGTTAAGACAATAAAATATTAAATTTAGATAAATATAGTAAAATTATTGTGGTATTTTTTTACAAACAAAAAGGGATCCTTAAAGCAGTAGACAGCTTTTATAAACTAAAATTTCTAAAGTTAAAGTTAAAAAAATAACTTTTAAAAACTAAAAAGATCAGATGAAAATTTATATCAAATGATTTTATGGCTACAAAAATTTTGGGGACGAAATCTTGTTTTTTGGTTTGCTAAACTATCTACAAAATGAATATAATCCAGAATCTTTTACTGTAGAGGTTTGAGATTTACAGCGAATACAGAGTTGGATACAACACAATAAAGTTTATTTAAAAGCATGAATTTTGGATAAATTAGATTTTGTAGAAAATGCAATAATTAGTAGAAGATTTAGACAATTGCAAATTTTTCTTTGATTAGATAAATATAGAAAATATTTCAAAATTTTTGGCTGATGAGAGGTTTTGGATGAAACCAGAAAGTTTCCACACGATTGACGAAATTTGATGATACTATATCGCCATGATATCAAAAGAAAAAATTTTGTTCTTGTTTGATGAATTGGAACAGATCAAAAAAAATCTACAAAAAAAATGTTTAAGTATATTTTCAAAAGAGCACAAAAGGTGGTTTGTAGAGAAAGATTATCTTATGACAGGGCTCTACAATATTGAGTAAAATCAGCTTTTTTGTATCAAGATTTTTCTAAAGATATTTTGGAGGATTTCAAAAACAAAAGCAAAAGCTTTTTGTCCAAGACAATTTTGATCAATATTTCACCAAAACATTTTACAGAAAATAGTGTAGAAAAAATACAGAAATTTATTTTAAAATATCCAGATCACAAAAAAATATTTTTTCCTGCAGATATAAATTTTGACAAGATGTTTTATTCACAGCTAAGAAAGCTTGTTCCAGATTTACTTATTTATGATTGGACAAAACATCCCTTGATAGATACTTTAAATCTGTTTTGGTCTTGTGATGCTGGAATTGGGTCTAGATTACATTTTTTGTATCCATTAAAAATATTTGAGAAAGATTTTTTGTCTATATCTAATTCAGATAAGATAAAAAAAGCGATAAACTAATTAATCTTGATGTCAGTAAAAAAGCCTCCTTCTTCTAAGAATTTTAAGAAAGAACAATTGAAACAAAAAAACAGACAGTTTTTACCTAGAACTTATTAATGCTTGTTGTGGGAATAAATAATACTACAATTAACTAGTTTAAAGTTTTTAATTAGTTATAATACATATCGATCCAAATCATCCCCCAAAAACCCATTATTAAAGGGGCTAGCTCAGAATGACTATATTATTGTTGTCATCTCGAGTCGTTATTGTTGCGGATTTGTCATCTCGAGTCGTTATTGTTGCGAGAGATCTAAAGTAAGATTCCTCACAAGATAGAACACTTCGGAATGACAGCTTGTGTGCAATGGATTCTTCGCTCCGCTCAGAATGACGAATTGGGGTCATATTGAGCCCATAGGGCGAAATATCCATTGGCTGTAAGTGGGTTATGTGAAAATGGATTCTTCGCTCCGCTCAGAATGACAACGCATTTGCCAATGGATTCTTCGCTCCGCTCAGAATGACGGAGGATCTGCAAATAATCCCTCCTTTCCCTCTTGTTAAGCGGGCTACGCTCAGAATGACGGAGAAATCTGGAAAAAATCTACCAGTCCCCAACTTTACATTATATTTTGTCTTTTATTAGTAAAAAACATATTTAAAATATCTATTATTAACAATAATTAGCCAATGAAGATAACAATATATGAAGATGATTTATTTTATTACTTTTGGAAAAATCATAATATTCCAAGTACTTTTGGTAAAGAAAAAAGTTTTTTAGATTTTTTGTTAGAATCAAAAGATAAAAATATTCAGTCAATAGTTTTATATTTAGAGGATATGTTTTGAAAAAAAAACGAATACTGACTACTAAATAGACTAGACAATGACACTTCTGGACTATTATATTTTGCTAAAACCCCTTTAGTAAAAGAAAAATACAAAAAAGCACAAGCAGAATGAAAAATAACAAAATATTATATAGCAGATGTCTATTGAAATTTTGTCAAAAACAGTTTAAAAATTTCCTACCCTATATGACATCATAAGTTTTCCAAAGATCGCATGGTTGTGTTTTTAGATGCGAAACAAACTGGGAAAATTGACAAAAAAAGGATGCACAAAGTAGACACAGAGATAGAAAAATTATATTATGACAAAAATAGAAATGTGACAACATTGCTTGTCAAAATTTCCAAATGAATTAGACATCAAATTCGCGCACATTTGTCTAGTATATGATTTCCGATAGTTTGAGAAAAAATTTATATTAAAAAAGCAGGATTAGAAAAACTGCAACTTTTTTCTATCTGAATAAAATATGAGGAATAGTTTCTTGGAAAAAAAATAGATCAATTAAAGTTTTTTTAGAATAAAAAATAGAGATTTATAATAAAGTTTTTAAATAGACCGGTCTAAGTAGTTCATTATTGTTATGTAACAAGTTTTCTAAAAAACTATTTTTTTTATGAATAGCTTGTTTTTTAAAAACCTATCCATTTTTTAATGAATTATAGTTTTATTAAATAATTTTTTTTAATTTTATTCAAAATAAATATTAAATTATTGTTTATATTTTTTGAAAATATTTTCACTAACTTATAGAATTTTTTCACTAATTCGTAGAATTGGTGAAAAAATATTTGTATATATTCTGTTTGTATTTTTTCTTTTTCGCTGTTTCATGGATTTCACTGTTTCATAGAATTGTATAAAAAGTCTTCAAAAATTTGACAAATTTTATCTTTTTGAGTATAATTTCACTAATTCATAGAATTTATGAAATAATTACAAGAAAAATGAAACACCCCGGATCCTTATTAATAGAAAAAATTAGAGAAAAAAGTTTAACTCAAAAAGAATTTTCACTAATCTTGTGAAAAAGCGTAAGTGAGCTAAATGAGCTAATAAAATGAAAAAGAAACATTACCATACAATGGGATCTTTTGTTATCTCAAGTTTTGTGAAGTCCAGAAAAATATTGGATTCACAAACAAATAGATTATGATTATTTTTTAGCCAAGCAAGAGTATGAAAAAGTTCTATCCAAAACTAAACTAGAAGAATCTGTCCAAACAGAAGAGATTCCAAGAAAAGAAAAGGATTCTGATTCAATTTCAATATGAGCTATTGAAGAACTAGAATCTATTTCAGAAGATTTTATTAAAACGAAAGAGGCTCCAAGAGAACAAGAAAATTTTCCATCTATTCAAGCACAAGAAGATATTCCAAAAGACAAAGAAGATATTCTAAATGACCAAGAAGATATTTCACAAGACCAAGAAAAAACTTCAGTAAAAAGTTCTAAAAATAAAAAAGAAATTGCAGATATCTTTAGAAATTTCTAAGTTAATTTTTTTTTAATTTACTAGATTTATATATATTTTCTTTGTGGGGATCTATTGTGATAACACTAGTTTTTAGTTTGGTTTTTTTCAAAAATTCGCTTAATTCATAAATAAAACTATTTTGATCATAGCCTATAGCAACAATATCTGGTTTATATTTTTTGATAGCAAACATCATATCGATATGATGACCCAATTCTACAAGATCAGAAATTCATAAGTCTTTTATATCTTTCAATCTTTTTTGTTCTTTGTATAAAGGAGCTTTTCATTTTATTTTTTGTATTGTAGAATCTCTTGCAACAATAGTAATCAAAAAGTTTCAATATTTTTTTGCCTGATTTAAAAAAAACTTATGTCACTCATGAACCAGATCAAATGCTCCAAAGGTTATTACTTTTTTCATTTTTTTCTAAATTAGTTCATAAATAATATCATATTAATAAAAAAAAAGATATTTTCAACAAGCTATTTTATCTTGAAAGCAATAAAATATTTTATACTATATAAGCATATTTACATATTATTTTTAATATGAAAAAAAGAAACATAGCTATGGCTGGATGAGGTACATGATGACATGTTTTTCCTATAAAAAGTTTAATAGAACATATAGACAAAAATCCAGAATATTCTCAAAAAATTTCAAAAATTATTCGATTTGGACAAAAAAATTCTTTAGAAAAAGAGCTATTTGACAAACTAAAAGGAAAATATCCTTATTTATACTTCCAAAACATAGTATCTGGAAAGTATCGTAGAGAAACTTGGTTTAGTTCTAGATTAAAAAATATTCGTGATATTTTTAAGTTTATATTTGGAGTTTTTCAGTCAATTTTTTATCTTATCAAACATAGAATTGACATTGTTTTTTGTAAATGATGATATGTGGCATTACCAGTGGTGTTCGCAGCAAGACTTTTAAGAAAAAAAATTGTTGTTCATGAATCTGATGTTCGTTCTTGACTAGTCAACAAGATAGCAGCAAGATATGCAGATAGAGTTTTCACAGGATTTGATTGAGTTCTTGCAAAGTCGACAAGAGTTGGACAGATATTGTCAGATGAAATTATTGCCAAGCAAAGTATCAAAAACCCACCAAAAGCAAGAGATTTATCACAAAAAAATATAGAGTTGACGGTACACGAACAGCTTTTTTATTCCAACCCCTCCAAAACTCATTTATTGGTGATATGATGATCTCAGTGATCCAAAAGACTTTATGAGGATCTGCAAAATACCATTATTTCCAATCCAGAAGTTTTCAAAAATTATGAAATATTTGTTGTTTTATGAAAAGAAAACACACATCTAAAAGAGATATTTGAAAAGATAAAAAATGTTCATTCTTTTGATTTTATCACACAGTCAGAGATGTGACTTTTATTAAAACATTGTGACATTTCTCTAACTCGTGCTGGTACAACCTCTTTGGCCGAACAAAAACTATATAATTTAAAAATTGTTATGGTTCCAATTCCTTGGACTCATGATCAATACGATAATGCCAAGTATTATGTGGATAATTATGATGATATTTTATTGGATTCAAAAGATCCAAATTACAAAGATAATATGTTGGAAATATTCAATAATTACAAAAATTTCAAAAAAGAGGAAATAGTTTTGGATATAAGTTCAGAGATTTCTAGTGCAAAAGACACAATTATATCTGAGTTGCTAGCCTAAAAACAAGATTATTTTTTTACAAAAAAAAGGAGCATAAAAAAAGCTCCTTTAATTTATTCATTAGTTTATTATTAACTTCTCCAGCTAATAATACCAAAGTTCTTAGTTTTTTTTAGTAGTACTGGTTTTTCATGTAATAAAATATCAAATTGTTGTGTAGTGTTTTTCCTGATTTTACCAGGATCTACCTCAACAACTAAAATGTCTCCATTTTTTACAGAATATTTACAAAGATTTTTTGTAAATTTTTGTTGATTTTTTGCAGAGATAGTAATAAAATTAATTTTGTTTTTTCTTAAAAACAATGCTATATTTTTAGAAAGAGTATTAATTTTATTTTGTTCTACAGGATTTTTCACATTTTCTTTGAATATGTGAATTTTACTATTGAACTGTTTTGCAAAATTTATAACCAACCCCGTTTTTTGTATTTTCATTGATGCGTCTGCCGTGATTACAATGTTTTGGATTTCTTCAAACATATAATTTTCAGGCAACAGCATAATTGGAGTTTCTAGTTTTTGAGCACGACTCCATAAGCTTTCTCCAAAAAAAACAAGATTGTTTTGATAAACACTCATGATGATCATTTCTGCATTTTCCTCTTTAGCTATCTTAGAAATAGAGCTTAGCCAAGAAAAAAAGTTAGATTTTTTTTCTAAAACTTTAATTCTTATATTAAAGATTTTTTCTATTTTTTTTGATGCATCAAGAATAAGTTTGTAACTACTAGTGTCATCTACATAAAAGACAAGGTCCAAACACATATGGCTAGCTAAGTGTGCTGAATAATTAGCCAAAAAATAATCTGTTTTATTAAAAACACTAAAAATACATTTTTTTTTCATTTTTTTAAATTTTTATTTAGCGATTGGCATGTATAAAAATTTATCTTCAAAAGTCAACAGAGATTCCTTATATATTATCGAAATAAATAGTTAAAAGTTTTGTTGATTTTTTGTGTTGACAAGACTAGACAAAAAAATATAAAAAATTAAATTTATCAACTAATTAAGATAAAATGAAAAAAATTTTGTCTGTGCTGTTGTCTATTTTGCTTTTATTTCAGTCCTTTTTTTATTCTACTTTTGTCTTGTGAGACAACATAGAAAGTCATAATAAACCACCAGAAGAATCGTCAAACACCATTGACGATTTTTTTGAAAATGAAGAAACTTTGGAAAATATAGAGCAAGACGAGGATTTTTTGCAAATGGTAGGCGAGACTTGACAGAGTGGACAAGTTTTGGACAGCAATTTAGATCTAGATGACGACTTGGAAAACCTAGACTTAAATTGAGAAAATTCTATTGATGAATGACAAGATGAACAAGATTGGTCTTTGGATAAAGATATTTTGGATGAAAATTTAGAAGAGAATACTATAGATCAGGAATCTTCAGTTTTTGATGATCAGTCTTGATTTGTAGAAGACGATATTTTAGATGAAGATATCTTAGACGAACACACTTTGGATGAAGATTTAGATGAGAATATTTTAGACGAAGAAGGTCTTGACCCTTTGTTTGCTCCATTTGCAATAGAATGAGAGCTGGATGATGATATTATTTTTGATGTTTCTTTTGATAGTGGAAAAAACTTTATTCCAACGGGATGGACAACAAAGTGATTGGGCGCTGATTATACTGCAGTAGCAGTTCCAAGATTGAAACTTGATGATTCTTGAGATCGAATAAAAAGTCCAAGTTTTTATCTTACAAAAAATGCAGAAGCAAATATTCGAGTAAAAGCAAATGGTAGTCCATTTTCTGGAAAAGCGATATTAAAAGATCAAGATGAAAATATTGTTTTTGAATTTACTGATTTTGAGGCAAATAAAGAAACGAATATTATTTTTGAAGTTCCTGAAACAACAACCCAAATCAAACTTGAATATGAAAAAACATCATGAAATTTATGAGTTGGTTCTTTCAAGCTTGAATATGTAAATGAAAATTCTTGACCAGATCCTGTTATAAATTCTCCCAAATTAAAAATCACAGAGATTTATTTTGATGGAGAAGAAAACTGGTTTGAAATTACAAATCTCGCTGACTCGCCATTCTCTTGAGAACTTACATTGTCTGGAAATTTGGATTTTTCTTTTTTTGCAGAGATTCCAAGTTGAGTTTCCAAAGTGTTTGCAAATTCTCTTTATACAATGTTCCAAACATGAACAAATATAGAATTTATTCCCAACACAATCAGTTTTGAAGACGAAGAAATCAATTTAGACTTGATTCGATCTGGACAAGTTTTGGACAATTTTTTTGTTCATTCAAGTTATGTTGATTATTATCAAGAATACGAAACTTCTTTTGAAAAAGTTGGACAATGAAATAGCTGGACAACGACTGTTGTTGGATTTAGTTTTGACAGATATTACAACACAAACCGATGAATATCAGCCAATCCGACAAAATATTTTACAAGTGGAGAAAATCTTATCGATGTGAGTTTGGACAAATATCCTTATATCCCAGATCCAGAAGATCCAGAAGATGATTTGAACATACCAATAGATTGTGATGATTTTTATGCTGACTGGATTTTGGATATTTCTGAGGTTTATTATTGAACATGAATTTATCCATCTTATGTTGAATTAAATATTTCAGACAATGTCAAATCTTATTACTCTCAAATAAGGCTTTGAGGATCAGCTTTAAATCAAGAACTTACCTTCAATTCCAACAAACTAAAAGCTGATAAAAGATTTTTGATCACAGATTCAGATACTTGGTATTATGAATGATGGGAATCTTTATACAATCCAGATTTCTCACTCAACAGCTCTTGATGGCTAATTGTTTATTGAAAAGATGGAAGTGATTTAGAAGTTTTGGACATAGTTTATTTAAATTGATGAACTCCTTGAAACTCTTTGTATATGTGAAGTAATTTTATTAACTGTGCTGGAGTTTTTGACTATACAGACAAGTTTTCGCCATGACTGACTATTGGGCAAAGTCAATTTATACAAATTACTCCTGATCCAATTATTCAATACATCAAAATAAATAATGGCTGATGATTTTGTCCACAAGCTGAATGATTTCAATTTAATACTTCCGAACTTGTAAATGGGGATATACAAATATCTGCTGTCAAACACTATTGAAATTTTCAAATCTTGAAATTAAAAAACAAAATAAATTCGGATATCAATCTTTGAGATTACAAGGTTCAGTGATTTGATGGAGAAATAAAATCTATTAAATGAAGAACTTTATTTGCCAAGCAAACGATGTCTTTTGTCTGAAATTATTGATTTCCTACAAAAACAGATCATTGTCTAAACCTAATAAAAGATGGAAATATTATAGATAGATATTGTAGAAATTCCATGTCCAAAGCAACAGAACAAGATGAAGAAAATATCAAAAACCAATTGGACTTTCGAATAGATAATCAGTTAGATGGTGAAGAATTTGAGGAAGATTTGGAGGAAGAAAATTTGACTTGAGATATAGTCCCGTTAAAAAATATAAAAATAAAACATATCGACTATGATCCACCTTGATCAGACAAAGACAATGAAACGATCACTCTTTTGCTTCTTACGGGGACACAGATAGATTTGTCACAATATACTCTACAATATATAAAAGATGGGAAATCTACAAACAAAAAACTGAAATGAATTCTTACTTTTTGAGCAGAACAAGTTTTTAAGTGAGATTATACTTTGCCAAATAGTACTCAAGACAAAAATCCTGTAATAGTTCATTTGTTGGATCCAGACAAAAAAATAGTAGACACATATATTTACAATCCAAACAAAATTAAAGAAATTCCAGATGGGGAATACAAAGTTGTTTCAGTTACTGATGGCGATACAATCAAGATTTCTTATTTGGAACAGGAATTTAACCTTAGATTTGCTGGGATAGATGCACCAGAATCTTCTGCTTTGAGATGTGGTAGAGTAGAATGTTTTGGTCCAGAAGCGAAAGAATATCTCAACTCTCTCTTGGCAAACAAAACGATCTCTTTCCAACAAGAAGAGAAAGATGATTTTGATAGATTTGTTTGATATATATTTTTGGACTGAGAAAACATAAATGAAAAACTCGTTAAAAATGGCTATGCTCGAGAGTATTCTCATAAATGAAAAAAATACAAATATCAATCATTATTCCAATCTGCTCAAAAATATGCTCAAGAAAATTGATTATGATTGCGATGATCTCCTTGTCTTTGACAAAGACTTTGTCCCGTAGAAGAAACAAAAGTTTTGGACGATTATGAGTTTACCATAGACTATGTGCTTTATGATCCAGAATGAGCTGACACGGGCAAAGAGGAAATCACGCTCACTATGCATCAGTGATTTCCAATTCAGTTTTCTGAAGGTTTTTATTTGATGGTAAATACTACAAAAAAATCTCTAAAAAATTATTGATGAATTTCTCCAAATGAGACTAAAACATTGAAATGAACTTTTGGTTTTCCAAATACAAAGGCTACTATAATTTCCTTGATGCATGAAGATACGGTTTTTGCAACATATACTTATGATCCAGAAAAAGATAAAATTTTGGAGAAAGAAGAAAATCAGATGACAGGAGTAGACATAAAAATTACCGCAGTAATTCCAAACCCAAAAGGAAAAGATTCTCTTTGAGAGTCTGTTTGGTTTTTGTATACTCTAGATCTTTCTTTGATTTCAGACACAAAAGAAAATTCTTGAAAAGACGGCCAAATTCAAAACGAAATAGAAGAAAATGAAAAAAAATCTCAAAATATTGATTTATCTGATTGATTTTATCTTAAAATTGGAAACACAAAGAAAAAGCTTGCTTGAACATTGGTCCCTGATCAAGAAGCTTTGGTCACATGAAATTTTTCGCTACCAAATAAGGCAGCCTGCGTAGAACTATGATACAAAGATATTATTTTTGATAAATTTTGTTATCCTCATCCAATAGAGTGACAAAAATTTTCTATCTCAAATGGAATTTTGGAAGCAATTATTGATGAAGATTTTTCCATATTAAAAACAGCGAAACTACAAAATATCTGAAATCAGGTTTGTTTGACATACGCTGGACAAAAATTTTATTGTAAAAATATGCCATATTCAAAACTCTCAACAAAAAGATTGAAGCAAAATCAGCTTTACAAAGAATATTTTGATGTTTTTGAAAATTATCTCAAAAACAATTGGAAAGTGATGTATTACAATAGTGAGATAAAAAATTATTTCGACTTGTTGAATAAAATAGAAAAAGCGATAAGTGATTGAAGGTCTACAATAGAGTTGGATGGACTTATATACAATACAAATGAATTTGGAGCTATGTATGAGTCGCAGTATCCGTCTACGGTTTCCAATTCTCTCAATCAGAAGATAGAGGAGTTTTTTCCACCACCGATTATTCAGAAATATAGGGATTTGAAGCAGGAATATCTTGAGTATTTGATCGGTTTGTCAGGCTAAAGCTTTGTTAAGTATTGTAGGAAGTTTGTTTTAGGCTTTGTTCCCCTTCCCCCAAATCTCTCCCCCCGACCCCCTCTTTACATCAAAGAGGGGGGGTGGTGTTTAGCAGTTGTCTGCTTAGCCACTATCCTTCCCCCTCTACTATAGGAAATATATTGAAAAATATATACTTATTGGTTATAATTTATAGGGAATATCAAGTGGAATAGAGGATTTAGCCCCTCTA
>JALOAF010000025.1 GCA_023228925.1 Candidatus Absconditabacterales bacterium
ATTAGAATCAGTGTTTTGACATATGAAACAGAAAATATGATTACATAGATGATTAAAAAAAGAAAGAAAACTTAAATTAATAGATGATTTTCTCTCTAAATAACCACACAAAATCTTTAATTATACCCAATTTTTGATTTTACAATTTTTTTGCAAGCTAAAATATTTTTTGTAATTTTTACTAGCTAAGCAAAATAAGACTATTTCATTAATTTTTGACAAATTTTAGTACTCTTCACATTTTCTGATATAATATCCGATAGGATGATCACATGAAGGACATAATTCAGGCGGATTTTTTCCAGTATGAGTATAACCACATTCTGTACATACCCAAGTAATAGCCTCTTCTTTATTCCAAATTGTCTCTTTTTCTAATTGTTCATATAGCTTTTTGTATCTTTCTTCGTGATGTATTTCAGCAACCATAATAGCTCTAATTCTTTTTGCAAATTCTGGATATCACTCTTCTTCTGCTACTTTTGCAAATTTTGGATAAAGATCAGCATACTCTTCGTGTTCTCCAGCCATAGCAGTTTTTAAGTTTGTCATTGTATCTCCAAAACTTACTGCCGCCATACTAGGTACTTCTATCATTTCATCTGTGATTCATTCCTTTTTCTTCAATTCTTGCAACATGTTAAAAAATCGCTTTGAATGTTGTCTTTCTTGCTCTGCTGTTTCCAAAAAAATCTCTGCAATTTGTACATATCATTCTTTTTTTGCCACACTTGCATATAGTGTATAGCGATTTCTAGCTTGAGATTCTCACAAAAATCCTTTAGTTAAATTTAATAAGGTTTGTTTCATTTTTACTATTATTTGAAATATAAAATTTTAACTTACTATCTCTTAATTTATAAATCTTATTCATTATATCAACACAAAAAAATCCACCCTAATAATCTTTTGTAAGATATAAGCTAAAAAGCCGGGTGGATTTGTAGTTTGAAAAATTTTCTACTTCGCATATTCGCTAAATTTTTTGGTTAATAACACTTTTATTCCATCAATTTGAGTGATATCACTATTAATATAAAGACTACTTATTTCACAAAGAAAAAGATATTCTTTATTGTTTTTCATAGTGAACAGACCAAACACAAATTGATGGTTCAATCTTGAACTTGAATGAATCATTACTTCATCTAACACATTATTGATATTGTGATTAGATTTAGCGTTGGAGAAGAAATAAAATTCTTTTCCATTTTTTTTAATCAATTCAAGCCTTTTTATATTTCTGCCTATAAGGTGGCGATAAACTGCACCATTTACAAGAGAAATATAATTCTTTTTTCTGCTTTTTTTCATAATTATTTTCTCCTTTTTCTTCTTTTAATTTTTGGTTTGTAACTTGGATCTCTTTGGATCCTTTCTAATTCTCTTTTGTGTTTTTCTAGCCTTTGAAGCGTTCGTGTTGCCGCTTTTTTAGCTTTTTTGTTTGCATTTGCTTTTCTCATAATTGTTTCCTCCTTTCTATTTTTATTAGTTATTTAAGATTTTTATTTTTCCTATTAGATATTAAATAAATTATAGGCAATAGTCAAGCAGTATTGAATATGAAAATAAAAATAAACCAAGTTATTTGTTGTCTTTTACCAGCTTTCCACAGTGCTATTCCTTTCCAAATCATCTCTCGTATTGCCAATAAAGCGACAGCCAACATAAAATAAGCAAAAAATAAATCATTTTGTGCTTCTAAATTTGTTGATAATAATGTTCATAATTCCATGAATTTTATAGTTAGAAAGTTAAAAACAAATTAAATTCATTAAGTAGTGTCCTGTTTTCCATAGTATTATTACATTATAGTATTAAAGTAAGATTTCTCGCAAGGTAGAGCACTTCGAAATGACAGTAGAGGATTTCTCACAAGATAGAGCACTTCGAAATGACAGTGCTGAGTCATATTGAGCCTGTAAGGCGAAATATCCATTAGTTGTAAGTGGATTGTGTGTAGTGGATTCTGCCAATGGATTCTTCGCTACGCTCAGAATGACAACGCTGCTACAATAATACTCAGAATAATGATATTCAAACAGTATAGTTTATTAAATACTAAGTTATACACTATATTAAAATCCTTCCTTGACTGCTTTTCTCTATTTTCCCCAATTTCAACAATAAAGGTTCTATATCTTCTTCTACTCACTTTTCATTCATTCATAATTGTATTGCAATAGTTTTTAGTCCCATAGGTCTATCATTTTTTCTGAGAATATCCAAGTATTTTTTGTGAATAGGAGACATTCATCCATCGTCTATTTTACTATGAATCAAAAACTTTTCTCGTAAATTTTGGCTAAATTTTTGTTCATTTTTTCATTCGGTCACAAAAAAATCTCTTATTTTAATACATAAATTGTGTATTTCTCTAGGAACAGAATCAACCTTATTGTGAATTTTTTCAATCACATTTTTATCAGTTGCTACTCAGTATTTTTTTAGATATTTATCTATAATAATCTTTTTTTCCTCATCATTATAATCCATAAAATGGAAATCATACACAAATCTATTTTTGATTGGTTTAGACAATCACTCTCATTTTGTCGTAGCCCCAATTAAAGTAAATTTATTTAAAGGAATCCTAACGCTTCATCATTCAGGCATTACCATATCTATCACAAAATCCTCCATTGCAATATACAAAACCTCTTCTACATTTGGTTTGAGTCTGTGAATTTCATCAATAAACAAAATATCTCACTCTTCCAAACTATTTAAAATACTGACAATTTCGGCAGGTTTATTGATAGCATAACCGGTGACTACTTTCATATTTACAGCACTTTGTTTTGCAACTATATGAGCCATGGTAGTTTTTCCAAAACCACTAGGCCCACAAAGTAAAATATGCCCCATACTTCATTTTCTTTTTTTTGCACTATTTATGGCAGTTTGCAAAACTTTTTTTATATGTTCTTGTCATATAAAATTATCAAAACTATCCGGCCTAAGATTTTCTTGATTTTCTTGAATTACCGTATCTATGTTTATTTTTTTTACTTTCACAGATTTGTATTAATATTTAAAATGTTTCAATATCGTTTAAAGATTACAATACTTGCAATAAATAATATGCACTAGTTCATTTTATTGGCAGTATTTTGTAGTTGTCTCATTCATTAAATCTTATAGTTGCTTCTATCACATGTCATCCATTACTTACTACGAAATTGATTGTTCCTAACTCATCATCGCTTGCCAAATCAAAAACATTTCCATACCAGACAAAATTATCAGAAAAATATGTAGACTCAGAAGATTTTACTATTTTATACCTAGTCCCAAATGTTTCTATATATCATAGATCAAAAGAGCCTCTTTTTAATAAGTTAGAATCTAGATATACATTTGATTTTAATTTTCCATTTGTCCCTGTTTGAATAGATCCTTCCACAGTACTAATGATCTCATTAGAAATTCTATCATTATTTAAATTATCCAACATCTTATATTTTATGTTGAATCTATACAAGAACAATGCTACTTCATATCTGCTAATAGGAGTATCAAAACTGATAGCATCGCTAGGAACGACTATTCCAAGTTCTCTTGCTTCGTTAAAATAATTTTGTCGCCAAGGACTTACATTTTCATCAAGATATTTTCATTGAAACATTCTAACCAATGAAACTACAAAATGAGATTTGTTTAATTTAGTATCAGGAGAAAATATTTTATTGTCTCCTTTCATGATTCATTTTTTACAAACATTTATTATGTATTGTTGATCACCACTATTTAAAGCTCCTATATCTGTAAATTCACATTGATTTGGTAAAAAAGTTTCATTAGTAGACAAGCCAAGCATGCTTGAAAATTTATCAAAAATCTTTGCTGCTGCTACCTTATTCAATGTATCAAAAGGTTTGTAATCATTTGGATTTTTATAAATTGTTAGACCATTGTCATACATCCAATAAATCGCTTCCAAAAGTTCTGGGTCTTTATACGGGTCGATCCCTCCAACTAAAGTATCTAGATTTTCTATAACAGTTGAACCATCCATTATCCCTGCATTGTTTGGAGGAACAACTTGTCATAATAGATTTAGCGCCATAGTTTTTAATTGAGGATTTGTTACTATTCCTCTTAATCTATACACCATCAATGCTATTTCATATCTTTCTAGTCCTTTATCAAATTTGTTTATATCTTCAATGTTTGTTAATCCTATAAGTTTTCATTTAGTATAATATTGTTCTCGCCAAGGGACTTGTAGTTCATAAGACATTTTTCATTCAAACATTCTCAAAAGTACAGCCATAGCTTCTGCTTTTGTTAAATTATTAAGAGGCAAGTAATCTCAGTTTGATCACTTGAATAGTCATCGTTTACAAACATTAGCAATATGTGGGGCCAAGCTTGATTCAAATTTGTTTGAGTCTCAAAAATCACAATTGTCATTTTTTTCTATATCTGGATATCCTAAAGCCAGATATGCTTGTCATATAATTTTACTAGCTTCTTCACGAGAAACTAAATCATACATTCTGTAATCTTCTTTATTGTCATATTTTGTTAATCAATTTGCATACATCCAAGCCAAAGCTTCAGCAAATTCTGTTTCTAAATCTCTTGGTTCAGTATTTATTAGAACAGGAGCTTTTTCTGTCGTTCAAGTATCAACTACTCAACTATCAACTGTTCAGCTATCCACATATCAGCTTATATAAATAGTGTTTGTCCCTGTATCTATCATAATTTGTGGTAAATTTTCTTCTTCCAAATTTTCTTGATCTCCAGTTTCTGCAAATACAAAAAACACAGACGATAAGAGAATAACACCAAGTGTTAGTAGTTTTGTTCGCTTTTTGTTTAACATTTTACAATAAAAAATAAGATAAATCAAAAATCCCTAAATACTATATATCCAAGATGCTTTTCATTTCAATACAAACTTTAAGTAGTTTTAATATTTTTTTTCTGCTGTTTTTTTGTCCATAAATATTTTTTGCCAAACAACTTTTTAATGCCTTTTCTATTTAGTATAATATTTGCCTCTATAATAACACAAACCATTCCTTGAAATTTGATATAGTAAGCAGAATACTATGTCAGATGCTGTTAGACAAATGATTGAAGAAAACAAAAACATGTTTTTATAAATATTTTTCTATTCTTTTATATTCTGCTAATTTATCTTTTGTTTCATTTGATCATAATGAGTAAATTTTATCAATAAATTCTTCAATGCTATTTATTCTAGATGGGAATTTATTCAAAAATAAGTTCATCTCTTGTATATGTTTTTGGTTTATAGAAAAACATTCAGGTTTTCTAAAAGCATTTTCTTTTATAAAAACTAATGAGCTATTTGAGATTTTTTCTTTTAAAGACTTAAAATCTCATAAAAGATATTCAAATGTTTCTTTTAGAAATTTTATTTGTTCTTTTTTTGTTTTATTTAAATGTATCAATTTTGATTCACTTTCTATATATAATTCTTTGTAATAATTTGCTAAATTTGTTAAATCATTTAATTCGTATGAGTTGATGAAATCAAATATATTTATGAAACAACGATAATTATTATCATCAACTTTTTTCTTTTGTAAAGTTTCTTCTAATCACGTTTTTAATATACTATTTTTTATATTAAAAAGCGTTAATCAAAGATTTTGAAAATCTTCATTTATTGATTTTCTTTGAGAAAAATTCTCTATTATATCTCATATTTTATTAGTTTTATTGATTTTTCCCTCAGTGTCTTTTTTAAGAATTTCCATTATTTATAAGATTTAAAGAATAAGCTATTAAAAGTCAAATACTTTGTGTACTTAAATGTATATTGCCTAACGTTTCGCACTGATCCAACTGTAGTTTTTATGTAGGATAGTGCATGTTATCGGAACCGAATACTTATTTTATAAACTATTTTTAAATTTTAGGAATTCTTGTGAAAAATGTTCATTAGTTTCACTTCATTGTATTAAATTAAACATATATTCTAATGCCTTATTTATACAATCAGTATAATATCCTTTTTCTTTATCTATGACACACTCTAATGTAGTAATTAAAGGACACATGTAATATCCTTGATGTCTTGGTCTATCTTCACAATATTCATAAATATTTTTGCTAGTATACCATATATCATACCAAAATATAGGACTACTTTTTTTTAATACTTTTCAATTTTCTGTATAAATTAATTCTACATCAAATCCATCTTGTCATCACATTTGAACTCAAATACTTCAATTTTTAAAATTGATAGCGTCTTTATAGCGACTATATCATCAAAAAGAAATTTCTGCTCATTCTACAACTTTTTTAGATAAATCAAATGTTGAACTTGTTGTTGGCAAGACAGGGTTTGTTGTTTCATTTTCTGTAACTTGTTCTATGTTTTCTAAGTTAGAAACTATTCAATCTGTTTCTTGTTGTGGGACAGTGACAGCTTCTGGCATTGTTGGTTGATTGTTAATTAATGAACATCCAGATAAAAACAATAAAGATAATAGTAGTATAGGTCTTTTCATGAATATATGTTTAAAAGTTAAAAACATTGAATAGTTCTTCAAAAATCAATATAATTTTTGATAAGATCTGGATTTCTAATTTATATAGAAACCTATTGGTTCTGTATTTATCAGAACAAGATTCTTTTCTATTTACAATAAAAAAATAAAATAAATCAAAAATCCCTAAATACTATATATCCAAGATGCTTTTCATTTCAACACAAACTTTAAAGTTTTTTATTAAACTGCTTGCAAAAAAAACATAAAAGAGTAAAAGAAAAAATATAATCAAATTGATTTTTCAATCATTATTTTTGTTTGTTAGATTTTTATTATTTACAAATTTTAATCGCTCATAATGAAACTAATATTTGTTACCTGATGAGTTATTTCAGGATTGGGAAAGTGAATTACAGCAGCTTCTATTGGTAGGCTTCTAAAATCTGCTTGATACAAAGTAACTATGGCAAAGATGGATCCATATTTACAAATAGATGCTGGGACTATGTCTCCATACGAACATGGAGAAACTTTTGTGACCACTGACTGATTTGAAACTGATTTAGATTTATGACATTATGAAAGATTTATAAACGAAGAATTAACAAGATATAGTAGCATGACTACCTGACAGATATATTATTCTGTAATGCAAAAAGAAAGAAGATGAGATTATTTATGAAAAACAGTGCAAGTAATTCCACATGTTATTGATGAAATAAAAAGTAGAGTTTATAAATTAGCTCAATGAAATGATGTAGCAATTATTGAAATATGATGAACAGTTGGAGATATAGAGTGACCCCATTTTATAGAATCTATGAGACAGCTTAGACATGATCTATGAAAAGAAAATGTTTTATTTGTACATGTAGCTCCTATTATCACCATATCTACCTCATGAGAAATGAAAACTAAAGCTATTCAGCATTCAATTATCAAACTTAGAGAGCTTGGGATTCATGCAAATGTTTTGGTCTGCAGGACCCCAGTTCCACTAGAGGATGGCTTAAAAAAGAAATTATCTCTTTTTTGTGATTTAGATGAAGATCGTATTATAGAAGCTATTGATCAAAACATTTATCAGGTGCCACTTTCTTTTCAAAAACAATGATTGGACAAATATATTATTCAAAGAATGTTTTGAGAAGAGAAAAAATCAGATATGTCTTCTTGGGAAACTATTGTAAATAAGTTGTTAAATCCTCAAAGAGAAATTACAGTAGCTATTGTTTGAAAATATACTCAATTAGATGATTCTTATATTAGTGTCTTAGAATCTTTAAAGCATGCTTGAGTTTTTTATGATACAAAAATAAAACTAGAGCGAGTAAATTCCGAGGATTATGAATCTGACTCTCGAAATGATAAATTTAGAAATCTAGTTAATCAAAAAAACATTTCGGCTGTTGTTGTACCAGGATGATTTGGAGATAGAGGGATAGAGTGAATGATAAATATCGCCAATTTTTGTAGAGAAAAAAATCTTCCATATTTATGATTATGTCTTGGACTTCAGATAGCTACAATAGCTTTTGCTAGAAATGTTTGTAATATTGTTGATGCTAATTCTAGTGAATTCAAAGCAGATTGAAAAAATAATGTAATAGATATTATGTCATCTCAAAAAGATGTTGAAAACAAATGATGAACTATGCGCTTATGATCTTATGATACAATTTTAAAAACAGACACAAAGGTTCGAAATTTATATAAAGAGTTTGATCAAATTGATTTATCAAAAAATTTAATTATAGAAAGACATAGACATAGATTTGAAGTTAATCCCAAATATCACCAAATATTACAACAAAACTGACTTATTGTGTCTTGAACTTCTCCTGATAATAGATTGATTGAATTTATTGAATTAGCAGACCATAAATATTATATAGCTACACAGGCTCATCCAGAATTTAAATCAAGAATCAATAAGCCACATCCATTATTCCTTTGACTTATAAAGTCCATTGTTAGCTAAAACATTTTTATTACAATAATATTTTTTTAAATGAGATTTCTTACTTGATTAAAACCTACCTGATCACAGTTACATATATGAAATTATTTTGGCTCTATAAAACAAATGATAGATTTGGCCAAAGAAAATCCAGATTCAGAATTCTTTTTATTTCTTGCAAATATGCATGGATTTACACAAGTTCACAATCAAAAAGAAATGCAAGAAAATTCCATATCAGCTGTAAAATTATATTTAGCATGTGGCGCAGATGCAAAACAATTTGTAATCTACAATCCAGCAGATATCCCAGCTCATGCACAATTAAATTGGGTTTTGACTTGCATCACTCATATGTGATTTATGGAAAGAATGCATTCATATAAAGATGCTTTGGACAAATGAAAAGCGAAAGAAATTTGAGTTTGAGTTTTTTGTTATCCGATATTAATGGCCGCAGACATTTTATTATATGATGCCAATATTGTTCCAGTTGGAAAAGACCAAAAACAACACGTAGAATACGCTAGAGATATAGCCCAAAAATTCAACAAAATTTTTTGAGAAACTTTTATTTTACCAGAAGCTAAAGTGAATTCAGAATTATGACTTATAATCTGAACTGATGGTCGTAAAATGTCCAAATCATACAACAATCTTATTTGATTACTAGATGACGAAGCAATTATATTAAAAAAAATAAAACAAATTCCTACGGGTTCACAAACAGTAGAGGAGTCCAAAAATCCAGACGAATGCAATGTTTATTCTCTTTGCAAATTATTTATTACAGAAACAGAAGATGCAGAACTTAGAAAAAAATATTTAGCATGAGGACTAAGCTACAAATATGCAAAAGAATATTTGTTTGAAAAAATTATGGACTTTTTGCGTCCAATACAAGAAAAATACAACAAAATTTCTGATCAAGAAATAAAAGATCTATTAACAAAAAATGCTAAATATGTAAATGAAATTTCTGAGAAAAAGATCAAAGATATCTATGATAAGATTGGATTTAATTTATAGAATATTCAATAAAAACTATTCACATCCTGCAAGTCCAGCTAAATCTGCCAAAGCATGTAGACCAGATTTTATAGTTCCATCACTAAACTCCCAAGCAGGTACTCCAGTAATTCCTTTTTCAGTACAAACAACAGGATTTTCAGAACAATTAATATAATTAATATATTGGAAATCATCTCCAAACATTTCTATTTGCATTTTACAATAAGGGCAACCAGTCATACCATACAAAACCACTCATTTAGAGGTCAAACATTTTGCTAAATTATAATTTTCTGTTTTATTGTCTGCATTTGTTTCTGTTGTAATTGTATTATTGTTTTCTGTTTCTGTGGCTTTAGTTTCTTCTACAACTTTTTCATCATTATTTAGCTCTTCTACAAATTCAAATTCTTCCAAAATATCCATCTCATCAGAAATTAGTGTTTCATTGTCGTTGGAGTCTATCAAGTTCCAATCATCATTAATATTTTGTTGGTTGTTACATCCAAATAAAACTAAACTAAATCCAATTAAAACAATTAAAGTGATTTTTTTCATTTTTTCTAAATATTTATAGTATAAAAATTATAGTTTTTGAAATATAAACAAATGTTCATGCATAATCAATAGAAAATTAGCTTCTTTTGATTTTTTAACCCAAAAACCAGTCGCTTTACAGTTGTGTTGAATTTTTACAATATCTTCTTTTAATTCAAATCATGCTTTTATAAACTTTTCCATTACTTTAAAAGCCATGGGTTGATACATTTTGTTTCTTCTCGTATCTCATATTAAAATAGCACAATATTTGCCTTTCTTTAGAACTCTATAAAATTCTTTTGCTATTATTTCCATTTCATCACAGAATTTATCTATATCATGGATATTAGAAAGATCTTTTTTAATTTCTCACTCAGAGTATTTAATTATATTCGCATAAGGAGGATGATTTAAAATAAAATCGATACTATCATTTTTTATAAAATTCAAGACTCTCGCATCTTTTAATTTTAAATCGATTTTTGATTTACTTTTATATTCAAAATCTAAAACTTTTCTTGTAATTTTTATAGCATTTGGATTTATATCACAAGCTATTAAATCTCTATCAAGAAGTTTTGCTTCAATAGCAGTGGTACCTCATCAAACCATTGGGTCAAGAAGTAAGTCTCATTCCTTTGAATATCTTAAAATTAAGTTTCTGACCACTTCAGGAGATCGATTTCAACGATATTTGCTATTATGTGTTGCCCAATTTCAACGACGAGAAAAAGATCGTACTGTTGAAGTCTCTAATTCAAAACTTTCTGGATTGAGTAGTTTTTCCTTTGCCATTACTTGATTATTTCTTCTAAAATTCAATTTTTAAGTGATTGTAGATTGAAAATATTTCAATTTGTAGCGTTATAAGCTTCTTCTAATGATTTAAGAGTAGTTTGTCGTCATGCTCCATCTGTAATCCAAATTAGAGGTATTTGTTGATTTCCTAAAAAATTATAAAGATTACTAAATTCTCCTGCAACGGCTTTTAGTTTACTTCCCCCTCAGCCATAAAAATTAGTTTCAATTAGAAATACTTTTTTTCAGTTATATATTGCAAAATCAAATCTTCTATCTGATTTATCACTTTCCACTTTAATTCATCGGTTATCTATCATTCGTTTTGCGGTTGCTTGATCCTTGTATTGAAAACTTTTGCTTTGGCAAAAATCTTTGATAAAAGATCCTACAAGGCTTTCCATTAATGTACCACTTCTATTTTTTCTAGCATTGCTGTCTAATCAAGTTTCAATTCAAAAGACATAATCATTTAAGTCAGAAATATTCTTATTTTCAAATACTTTTTTTAATCATGATTCATCAAAAAACTTCAGAAGATTATCCTCTCAATCTTTTGTAATAGTTGTATTTTTATCAAATAGATATAACACATTACTAACTTCTTTTGTTTTTGAATCTAAAACAAGACTGAACTTTTTTCTAACCGCCAAAAGAATTGGTAATACTTCTCTAGTTTCAGGATATTTTGTTATAATTTCTATAAATTTGCTATCAATATCTTTTTCTCATAGGAGAGAGTTTAGAATATTTAATTGTATTTTTATAGAAAAGGCATTTTGTCTTATTTTTTCAAAATCACAATAAAAGTTTCGAGTGAAAATTGTTGATTGAAAAGATGAAATTAGTACTTGAAAATTATTATCCATAGAATTATTAAATTAATAATTTAAAATAACAGTTTCTTCAATAAGTCCTCTTTTTGAGGCATCTGAGTTTATAGCCCTTCTTGCTAGAACAAGTTCTTTTCTATAGTCTTTATAAAGCTCATTGATAAAAGGAGTATTATGATTTGATAGCATCAAAAAACATCACTTTTTATCTAGCTTTTTAAATGTTTCAAAGAGTCTAATCTGTTCTTTTTTCCCAAATCATCATTTATTATAGTTGGTGAAGTTTGCAGTATCTGTGAGTATATCATATGGAGGATCAAAATACACAAAATCTCATTTTTCTGCATACTTTAGTATACTTTCAAAATCACTATTTTTTATTGTTGTGTTTTTTAATGCTTCTTTACTTGCTATTAAATTCTCCTCATCACAAATTGTTGGGTTTTTGTATTTACCAAATGGAACATTAAAAAATCCACTACTATTTACTCTATGGAGTCAATTAAATCCAGTTCTATTAAGATAAATGAATCTTGCAGATCTTTTAATGTTTGATATATTTTTGAAGTTTGTTTCTCTATCTAATGCCCTTATTTTTATGAAAAATTCTTTATCATAGGGGTAAGTTTTTAGTTCGTCAATTAGTTCTTTTACATTATTTTTAATTGTATTATATGTGATAATCATATCTTCATTTATATCAAAAAGATACGCAGTAAACGTTGTTCAGAATTTATTTCTTAAATCAAAAAACATTGCTCATCATCAGACGAAAGGTTCAAAATATCTATTAAAGTATTTTGGATAAAATTTTTCTAATTGTGGCAAAAGCTGTCTTTTCCCTCAGACCCATTTGATAAATGGTTTGTAGATTATTTTCTTCGTTTTTTGAATTGTTGTCATATATATGTTTACATATTAAATTATTATCAAAAGAATTTCTGTAAAACCTGTTTAGCTAACATTATTCAGTAGTCTATATCTTCTTCATTATTAATTGAAAAAACAGATACATGTTTATTATAAAACTCCATACTATTCTTTTTATAAAAAGTTCTTTTTTCTGGATCTTTTAAATCTTTTGGCTCAACTCTCAAAAGCTCCATATCAATTTTTGATTTGTAAGTTTTTAGCAGGAATGGTATTTTGTAACCTATTTTATAGCCCACATAATTTTTAACAATCTTTTCCTCTATCCTATTGTCTAAAGACAATAGCTTATCACTAATCTTTTCATACAACTCTTTGGTTTTGTTCCATCAGACTTTGATATGATCATCTATAGTATAAGTTTTTATTTCAGAACTAACCTTAGAAATTTCTTTATTTCATCTACTTATTGTTTTTACAGATTCACTTGTTTTGTTGGCTTTTATCTGATTAAATAGTATTATTTCTTTTTCAAATTGTCTAGCTTCTCGTAATTCTATGGGTAAATCTTTAAAGTTTATTGCATTTTTTTGGTGAGTAGTAAAATTATTAGCAACAAAAATAACTTTTGATCATTCCCAGTTTATATTATCTTTTTGAATGATGGTTTTGTTTTTTTCACTATATTTCAAAATAAAATCTGCTTTATTGTTTAGCAATAAGGCAAGATAAGAATATCATTGATCTACTATAGAAAAACTTTTATCTCTTTTGAATTCTATAATTATAAAGGAGTTGTTTTCCGGGTCATAGGCAAATGTATCTACTCTAAATTCTCAAACAGAAAATTCCGAACACACAAATTCTAATCAGAAAATTGTTCTTAAGTTCTTTTCAGTAATTTCTTGTAAATCTTTTTCTAACTTAAAATTTTTTTCTTTAATTTCTTTAAGCACTGAAGCGTCTTTTTTAAAAAGAAACATAATATTAAATAGAAAATAAAACTTAATCTTTCAACCTTCAATCTATTTTATCCCTCAATCCATTCCACAAAAACATTGTAATCATGTGCCAAATCTTTATCAAACTTTATTTTTTTTTCTATATTATTTGTAGCATAAATCACACTTGTATGATTCTTTCAACCAAAATAATCTCCAATTTTTTCCAAAGTCCATCCAAAATACTTTTTTGCCAAAAACATAAGCATTTGTCTTGCTACAGTAATTTCTTGTTTTCTATTATCAGATTTTAGATCTACCACTGAAATACTGTAGTATTGTGCAACCATTTCTACAATATTAGCAAAATTCTTTTCGCTTTTTTTGTTTCATTCACTTAGTCTGTTCATATCTATGTTATCTTGTTGTTGCATATATCATAAAGTTTCCAATGCTACTATAGCATCTTGTTCATTCAAAGAATCTCACATAAGTTTTTTTCTCGTAATCAAAATATTTAACGCTCATTCCAATTCTCTTACATTACCTATCACATACTTTGCTATTGTTTCCAATAAATCATAATCTATTTCTTCTCATTTTTGTTCTAATTTTGATTGTAATATTGCTATTCTAGTCTCAAAATCAGGCGCTTTTATATCTGCCACAAGTCCCAATCCAAATCTACTTTTTAATCTTGGTTCAATGTTTATTAATTCTTTTGGAGGACGATCTCCACTAATTATCACTTGTTTTTTGTTCATATGAAAATCATTGAAAATATTGTGGAATATCTCTTGTGTTTTATCTTTACCAGATAAAAATTGCACATCATCCAACAATAAAACATCTATATTGTTAAATTTTGATAAGACTGTATTCAATTTATTTTTTTTCAAAGATTCTACAATTTCATCAATTAGTTTACTTGTTGGTAAATATATTACATTTTTTTCTGGATCATCTTGCATAATTTTATTTCCAATTGCTTGCATCAAGTGTGTTTTTCCAAGTCCAACATTTCCATACAAAAACAAAGGATTGTATGCTATTCAAGGATTTTCAGAAACTGCTTTTGCAGCAGAAAAAGCAAAATTATTGTTTGCTCATACTATAAAATTTTCAAAATTGTAAATCGGATCAAACAATATCCCAAAAAATTCGAACAATTTGTTTTTAATTTTTGGCTCTATTGTGTGCTCTTTTTTGTTTTCTTTTAATTGTAATAGTTTTTTTAAGTCAGTAGTTAATTCTCCACCACTAGAAAATGGAGTATAAATCACAAATTCTGTATCAAATTGAGAATTGTAAATTTCTTTTATTGTTTCCTTTATTTGTTTTCCCAAAAATTTTTTAACTTGGCTCATAGCAAACTCATTAGCTAGTCAGATATATACTTTTTGTTCCTTTTCATCAATACTAATTATTCCAGCTTTTTGTAAAAATGTGAAAATTTTTCTT
>JALOAF010000082.1 GCA_023228925.1 Candidatus Absconditabacterales bacterium
AGAAAGAGTGATCTTTCTAATATACATCTTACAGTGCATAGACCGTGGGGAATATATACAATATTGGAAGAAAATCATAGATATAAAATCAAAAGAATTGTTGTTAAACCAGGCAAAAAATTATCTCTACAAAAACATTTTCATAGAAGTGAACATTGGATTGTAGTATCTGGTACGGCTAATGTAGAATGTTCTGATAAAATCGAACTTGTTAAGACTAATGAATCAATTTACATACCAATGGGAGAAAAACATAGAGTTGAAAATCCCGGGAAAATCCCACTTGTACTAATAGAAGCTCAAGTCGGTGATTATCTAGGGGAAGATGATATCGTAAGATTTGATGATGAGTATGGGAGAAAGTGAAAAATAAATGACATTTACACTTCTTAAAGAATTCACAAAAAGAGATTTTACAGAGAGATATTCAGGCTCAGTATTAGGTGTTTTCTGGACGTTTATATGGCCATTAGTTAATATTTTTATTTATACAGTTATTTTTTCGAAGATTATGAGTGCTAAATTACCAGGAGTAAGCAATAGTTATAGTTATGGTTTGTATTTAATTGCAGGCTTAGTTCCATGGACTGCTTTTTCAAGTACAATCTCAAGAAGTACTGGAATATTTTTAGATAAAAAAAACATAATATCCAAAGTAAATATCTCATTACCGTCATTTCCATTGTATATTGTATTATCAGAGAGCATAACGTTTTTAATCACAATGACATTTTATCTATGTTTTATTGTTTTTTCAGGACATGGAATTTCCAAACAATATTTATTTTTACCATTTATATTTTGCATACAACAGATATTTGCATACTCATTAGGTTTTTTACTTGCAACTCTAACTGTCTTTATAAGAGATATAAAAGAATTTGTTGGAATAATAATGCAGATATGGTTCTGGTTTACTCCGATTGTATATGTAAGGACAATATTACCGGAATGGGTATTTAATCTGATGGAATATAATCCAGCATTATATTTTGTCGAAGCCTATCAGAAGATTTTTGTATTTAAAGAACAACCAGATTTTTCTAAACTTATTATATTGACAATAATAGGACATATAATTATGTTTATATCATATTATTTATTTAAAAAACTAGAAAAAGATGTGAGAGATTTTATATAAATGAAAATATATCTGTCAGTTTTATTATTGATTACAGTTTTATTTATTTTTTTTACCAAAACAATTCTTAAAAGACTTATTACAGATAAAAGAGGATTATTTCTGATATTTATTAGTTTTTTATATTTCATATCTGTTTTTTCATCTGCATATCTGATTTTTATTAAAGGTTATTTATTATGATAGAAGTAAAAAACATATCCAAGACATTCAAATTATATAAAACTCCTGCTGATAGATTAAAAGAAATAATATTAAGAAAAAAATATCATACAGAATATATAGCAGTTGATAATGTATCATTTAAAATAAACGAAGGAGAGACTTTAGGAATAGTAGGACAGAATGGAGCAGGAAAATCAACAATACTCAAACTTCTGACAGGAATATATATTCCTGATACTGGAAGTATAAAAATTGATGGTAAGATAACAGGATTGCTTGAATTAGGAACTGGGTTTAATGCTGAGATGACGGGAATTGAAAATATATATATGAATGGAATGCTTTTAGGTATGAGCAGAGAAGAAATAGATAGAAAGAAAGATGAGATAATTGATTTTGCTGAATTAGGTGATTTTATCAATGAACCAATAAAGACTTATTCTTCAGGAATGGTAATGAGATTAGCTTTTTCAATAGCTATAAATGCTGATCCTAAATGCTTTGTAGTAGACGAAGCATTAGCTGTTGGAGATGCATATTTTCAACAGAAATGCATGAGGAAGATTGCAGACTTTAAAAACAAAGGTGGAACAATAATATTTGTATCACATGATACTAATGCTGTAAAAGTCCTTTGTGATAAATGTATTCTGATTGATTATGGAAAGATGATTGATTATGGAGAACCTGGACCTATAATAGATTTTTATCATAGCATGATGCTTAAGAAAATGCATTCTGGAGATATAGAGGTCAAAGTAAACAAGATTAAAAATGATTTAAATGATAAAAGTAAAAAAAATACTACAAACATTACAACAGATGAGATAGAACTTAAAAGTTTTAGAATATTGAATGAAGAAGAAAAAGAAATATCATATATTGAAAGTGAAAAAAAGATTATTATAGAGTTTGAGGTTTTTTCAAAAAAAGATCTTTCAGATCCTCATTATGGAATAATGATAAGAAATAGACTTGGTCAATCTGTCTTTGAAACAAATACATTTTGTATGAAAATTAAAACCGATTTACACAAAAAAAATTCTACAAAAATTATAAGATTTGTGTTAGATGTGAATCTTATAGCGGATAATTATTCTATTTCTGTTGGAGTTGCAAATATTGGATTCAATAGAGGTGAATTTGAAGAATTTTTATTTTTAGCTAATGATATTGAAATATTAAAAATTATAGAAAATGACATGAGTATAAAATACAGCGGAATAACAAATTTAAAA
>JALOAF010000083.1 GCA_023228925.1 Candidatus Absconditabacterales bacterium
TGAAAAAAATAACTATTTTTTACCTAATTTCGAGAATATTCAGGCAGATGAAGATCTTTTAAATAGTTTTGATGTAGATAATATAAAATTTGAAACTCTTATGTGGCAAACAGGCTATTTGACAATATCAGAAAAAATAGATTTTTTTGATGAGATAAGATATAAGCTGGATAGCCCAAATAAGGAAGTCAGATTATCTGTATCTGAATTATTTTGTGTAAACAAAGAAAAAAATGCAATCATTTATAGTGGTATCAAAAGTGATTTAGAAATTGTTTTTTTAAAGGAAAAACACTTAGATGAAGAACGACAAAGACTTGATAAAAAGGTCGCTGAAATAACATTGTTTGAAAGTAAAATTTGTTTCAAATTATATAAGATTTTTTTAGAAAGAAATTTAAATAAATTTAATAAGAATGCCATTTATTATGAGATATTTATAGAAGGAATAATAAGAGCTTATAAATTGAAATTCATCGAAGAATTTAAGGATTCAATTAGATTTAAAGTAATTAGCGAAAACCTAAATTGTTATCCTATGGTATTCAAAAAATGTGACAAAGATGATTATGAAAGTAATAAAGTGATTATTGATGAAGAACAGTTTCAAGAGCTTAGTAAAATTGTTCCTATTAATTTTTTAAATTGAATTTGACATAAATCAAAAAAATATATCAAAAATTGAAAGCGAAGACGTTGTAAAGTAATAAAGCTTGCGAAAGAGTGAGATGGCAAAAGATTAAAGCTGACAGAATCGGATATAATTCCGAATAATTATAAAATTTATCAAAAAAATTCTAAGGATTTATTGTTTATGAAAACAGCTATAATTCATGATTGGATTGTTGATATTGGTGGAGCTGAAAATTGTTTAAAAGAATTTAATTCATATTTTCCAGAGTCTGATTTTTATACTCTGATTTCCAAACAGGATTCATTAATAAAAATTGGAATTGATCCTAAGAAAGTTAAAAACTCGTTTATTAGTAAATTACCTTTTGCTGAAAAGAAATATAGAAATTATTTACCGTTTTTTCCTTTAGCGATTGAACAGTTTGATTTATCTGAATATGATTTTATATTATCGACTTCTCATGCAGTTGCTAAAAACGTTATAACTAATGCAAAACAACTGCATATCACATATTGTTGCACCCCTATTAGATATGCTTGGGATATGTATTTTGAATATTGTAAAACTAGTGGGTTAAACAAAGGTATTAAAGGTAAAATTGCAAAGATTATATTACATTATATTAGAATGTGGGATTATTCATGTGCTAATAGACCTGATCACTACATTGCAATATCTGAATATATCTCAAGAAGAATAAAAAAAGTGTATAATATAGATAGTGGTGTTATATATCCTCCGGTAAATGTTTCTGATTTAGAGTGTAAAACAAATAAGCAGGAATTTTATCTTACTGCATCAAGAATGGTTCCTTACAAAAGAATTGATAAAATTGTTGAAGCTTTTTCTAAAATGCCTGATAAAAAACTTATTGTTATTGGAGATGGTCCTGATTTTAATAAAGTTAAATCTAAGGCTGCTAAAAATGTTGAAATTCTTGGTTATCAAAGTTTTGATGTGCTTAGAGAATATATGCAAAATGCTAAAGCATTTGTTTTTGCTGCTGAAGAAGATTTTGGAATTATCCCTGTTGAAGCTCAAGCGTGCGGAACTCCGGTTATAGCTTATGGGGTTGGTGGTGCAAGAGAAACTGTGATTGATAATAAAACAGGTGTTTTCTTTTACAATCAAGAACCTGATGGTATAATTGGAGGTGTAAAGAATTTTGAAAAAATTGAAAAAAACTTTGATTCGATTGCGATTAGAAAAAATGCTGAAAGATTTTCGAGAGAAAGGTTTGAGAAAGAGATTAGAGAATATGTTAGTATTAAACAAGAAGAATTTTTTAATAAAAAGTAATAAATTAATAAATAATTGAAGTTATATAATAAGGATATAAAATGAAAAATTTTAAGATTAATCAAATTAAATGTTATAAAATCAGATTTCGAAATTTGATTTTTCTTTGTTTATCTATTTTTTTATTATTAACTGGTTGTGTTAGTGAAAATGGTCTTCTTTATTTTGAAGATGGTAAAGCTAAGCTTTTTTCGTTTAAATTTTTTATGGATAATGATGTTATTTCTAATAAAAATTTTAATTTTACTTATTTTGACTTGAGTAAGACTTATGTTTCGGATGATTATGGTAATGTTGATCTTAATTTTAGAGCTGATGAGTTATTAAAACTTAGTTCTATTTTTTTTGAAGATGGGATTTATTTGTCTGATTACAAAGATAGGTTTTTAGATTCTGATTTTTTGAAGAGAAATATTCTTGAGATATCAATTCCTAATTTTAATAATAAAGTTTTTCTTCCTTTGAGTATTATTAATAATTGTAAAAAGCTTAATATTGTTATTTGGTTGTCAAAAGAAGCTGATGATGAGTTTATGCGAATTAGTTATGGTGATAAAGGTAATAAGTCTAATAAGTTTGAACTTGAGTTTGCTGAATTTAAAG
>JALOAF010000084.1 GCA_023228925.1 Candidatus Absconditabacterales bacterium
AGAAGGATTATTTTTATACTATCACCTAATTCTTCTCTTATTTTTTCAGTAATCTCAAAACCATTAAGCTTAGGCATCATTATATCCAAAACTGCAACATCAGGTCTTTCAGATAATATTTTTTCATAAGCTTGTTTTCCATCTTCAGCAGTAATGACAGAAAAACCATTTTTTTCAAGATTAAATTGAATAATTCTAAGAATATTCTTCTCATCATCTGCTACAAGTATTTTATACATTATTTACCTCTTTATAAAAAATCACAAAACATTATTATACCAATTTTTTATCTTCCGATAAGCTTATTACAAGTTTTGCTATATTGCCTACATCGTTATATTTAAAACTTTCACAAAGTTCTCTTAATATAATTATTCCTCTTCCTCTATCTGATCTTATATTATTTTCAGGTTCTTTTTTAATACTTTCCTGCCAATTAAAACCATTTCCATTATCTTCAACATTAAGAAATAATTTATTATCAATAACCTTATGACCAATAACAATTTTTTTATCATTATCAAGTTTATTCCCATGTTCTACAGCATTACTTATAATTTCATCAATTATTAATCTTATTTTGAATTTAACTTCATCACTATCAAATCCTTTAAGAGAAATTACTTTCATTATATAATTATGAAGAGAATTTATCTCAGATTTTCTTGAAGGAATTAAAATTTCTCTATCAAAAAAATCTACAGCTTTAGATACAACCATAGTTATATCATCTTTTTGATCAGTATTCTCAGAAAATCTTTCAACATCTTCAATAAGAAGCTTTACTATTTCAGAACTTTTTAAATCACGATGATTTTTTAAAAACTCGATAAATCTGTTTATACCATACTGATCACCTTCCAGATTTTCAGCATCAGTAATGCCATCTGTGTAAAAAACAACAACATCATCATCATTAAGTGTAAATTTTTCTTCACGAAGAATACAATCTCTAAACATACCTAAAAAAAGACCCTGAGGATTAACAGAAGTAACATTTTTATCTTTATCTATTATCAGAGGTGGATTATGTCCAGCTTTTCCAATAGAAAGAACTCTACTATCCCAGTCATAATAACCAAATACCATAGTTACGAATCTGCTTCCTTCAATTTCTGAAAGCAACTCATAATTAATTTTATCAAGTAATTCTTTAGGATTATCAATTAAAGATACATTCGATTTTACAATACTTTTAGTAAGTGCCATTATAAGTGCTGCCGGAACACCTTTACCAGAAACATCTCCCACAGCTATACCAAATCTATCCTCATTATGCCACAAAAAATCAATATAATCTCCGCCAACATCATAAGTTGGAATATTAATATGTGCAATATCAAGTCCAGGTACAAGCGGACTTTTTTTTGGCATAAACATCTTCTGAATTTTTGCAGCAACTTTAAGTTCATTTTCAACCATTCTTTTTTTCATAATCTCATTTAATGCAATAACCAAAGAAAAAGCCGTAGATACTTGAAGTGAAAATATTGACATAAGATTTCTTGTTTTTTCATCAAACAATGTATTATTACTTTTATCTCTTGTAATTATTATAGAACCAAGATTTCCGTCTTTACCAGCAAGAGGGACACATAAAAGAGTAGAAAATTTATCAAAAACATCTTTCTCAAATAGTTCAAATCGTTTTTCTTCAAAAGGAATTCTTATAGATTCCTCATTAACCTGACAATAATCCGAAATTCTTAAAAAAAGTTCTTTACTTTGTTTATCAGGAATAATCTTACCATTTTTATCATAAGAACTTAAAATTCCTAAAGATTTAAGACTTATTATAACTTTATCAGCATTTATTCTTTCAATTCTTGTAAAAAGACTACATAATTCATCGGATAACATTGAAATATCCATGTAGGATAATACACTATTAAAAATATCTCTTGTAAACTCATGAAAAGTAAATAATTCTTCTGTATAATCTGATAAAGCTAAAAGACTTTCTTCAAGTTCAAAATTCAATTCTTCAAGTTTTATCTTATCTTTTTTTACCTGACTATAAAGCTTAGCATTCTGAATAGCAATAGCAGCTTGCTGAGCAAGTATTGTTGAAAATTCAAGATCTTTTACCGTAAAATCAGTATTATCTTTTTTATTATTAATATTAAAAACACCAAATACTTTATTTTTATATATAAGTGGCACAGAAATACACGATTTTGTGGAATATCTATCGGAATTATTCTTTTTTTTAAATTCAGAATGTTTTTCAATATCTTTTATAAGTATTGATTTACCAGTTTTAGCAACTTTACCACTTATACCTTCTCCAAACTTGATTTTTATATTATCTATAACTTTATCAGGAATTCCAACCGAAGCTACTATACTCATAGTATTAGATGATAAATCTGAATCAACAAGCATAAGAGAACCATTCTCGGCATGAATTGAAGAAAGAGCATTTTTTAATATCAATATAAGCACTTTATCAAGCTGAAGTTCAGATACAATAGCTTTATTAATATTAACAAGCTTTATCCAATCGTCAACACTAAATCTTTCAAAT
>JALOAF010000085.1 GCA_023228925.1 Candidatus Absconditabacterales bacterium
ATAGGGGAACTTGAAAACGGTAAACCTGTATGCAGATATTTTAAGCAGGAAATAGAATCCATATTACCCAGCGGCATGTTATGTGAAGGAGAAATTCTGATAAAAGAATCTATCTGTATTGAACAGAAGAAATATCCGGAAGAGGAAGAAACAAAAGGAACTACTCCTATAAAAGGCGAGTCTGAAACAACGAAGGAAGGACAAGAAAAAGGAAAACCACAGGATAAAAAATACTCAAAAGTTACGCTTAAACTTACCATTCCGCCAAGTGAACTTTCTAAATTAGCAAGTACTGTTCTTTATCTCAGCAAACTTTTCAAAGAACTGGATATAAAAATTGACATTGCAGCCAAAGATGGTGAGATTTCTATCAGTGACTACGAAGACAAAATAAAAGAAGCTTTTATGCAATCCAATATTGAAATCGATGATGAAACCTTGCAATAACCATGAATAATGGTTTAGAAAAAAATTCTTAAAAATCGGCAGACGATTACAAATATCTTTGTTTAAAAAAACTATAATTTTATGAAAGAAAAATTAGAGCCAGGAAAATTAAAAGTTGAAAAACTTTATTTGTCAGGATATAGATTGTTTTGGGGCAACAATTTTATTACAATAAAAGATTTTGAAACCGAAGCATCTAAGTTTTTTGAATACTATCCATATTCAGAAATGCTTCTTCCCAAAATAAGTTTTATTAAGCGGCTTAGTCGCTTTTACATTCAAAAAAAAGATAAACTAAAAATTTTTGCTGATGAACTAAAAAATGATGAAGAATTTGAGGATGTGAAATTTGAAAAAACATATTCAATCCTTGGATTGCCTTACGTTGTAAAATACAAAATTAAAAAAAGTAATATTGAAATTCAATTCGATGGGATACTCTTCATATCAACTTTATTGCTACAGGAAAAAGAAACTCCAATAGAATTACCTAAATTATTAGAATATGTTGACGAGAATCCTCCCGAAAATCTATGGGGCGAAGAAATTGGAGGTACTCATAGACAGAAATTTATAAATGAAATAGCGCCATTTCCCAAAAGGTACTATATTGCTGAAATAAATTATAGTATGCATGCTTCTAATGAGACAAAACGTTTTATATTAAGAATGCCTCTATTGGATAAAAGAATTATGAGAGTTACATATCCAACCGGAGAAGCAGAAAAAGGACAAAAGTATGATTTGTATATCGGCTCTTATGAGCATATTGCGAAAGTGATAGCACAAGATTTTGAAAGCCTTTTTTATTTGAAAAAAGTTATAAATGAGAATTTAGGAAATATACATAGAGACATATTAGATATCAAAAACAAAATAAGTGATATATACTATAGCAAACTTACTTCTCTATTTGGATGGTTTAATCCTAAAAAATGGTGGGAACCAATAAAAGCATGGAAAAATTTACAAGCAGGTTTTCAGGTAACAACAAAATTTGTGTTAAAATCATCCCTTTATAAAGAAGCTCTAAACGTTTATAAAGATTTATTACAAAGAGGAGTTGCATATTATTCTATTCCTTTTCAAAATAATATGGCTCAAAATCAAACATCCGCTCCTTACACTGTAGATAGAAAAGAATGGGAATTAGAATATGACCCCTCTTACAGTAATTTTCACAAGGTTCCCGATATATTATTAACTCGTTTGAATTTTTTAGAAACATTAGCAAAAAAAGTATATGACATAACGCAACGCAACATGTATATTCTTCAGATGCAAATTAGCATATCTTCTATGATACTTGTTTTTTACGGAATATTAATAACTGCATTTTTAAGCTCAGGTATACTCTTCTTAAAATGTATAGGCTTTCTGGTTTTGTTAATTTTTCTCTTATGTCTTTCAATTTTTGCAAAGAAAAATGACTGAGGATTTTTTGATATCAATTGCAGGTCTACGTTCAGAGGATTTAACAACAGAAGTGTTGTCTTTTATTTTAAAAGAAGAAGCTTATAAACCGTTTCAGAAATTGTTTTTCTCTTTTCTATTAGAAAAATATCACGACGATTTTTTTCGCGCACCTCTCTTAATTGATACAAGAAAAATATACAGCAATGGCACACCTGATTTAATTATTGATAACCAAAAAGATACTGTAATATTGATAGAGAATAAATTTTATGCAAACTTATCAGGTGCCAACCAGATTTCAAGGTATAAAGCAATACTGGTTAATGATTATGAAACTTTTGTCAATAAATACCTAATTTTACTTATAGTGAAGCATAGAAAATGTTTTTATGAGGAAGAAATTATAAAAGATTTTTCCTCCTCAGGTACGCCTATAAAAACTATTGAAGAGTTACAGGATTATTTGAAGGTAGAGTATAAAATAAACTTTAAATTCCTTTTTTGGCAGGATATCTTAGAATTGTTCAATTGTGAGGATATAATTATAAAATCACTACAGAAATATATTAGCCACTATTTTATAGGGGAGGTGGAATTCATGAAACAAGAGATAGCAATTCTTAAAAACCCTGCTTTTATTACAGCATATAAAAAAATATTT
>JALOAF010000086.1 GCA_023228925.1 Candidatus Absconditabacterales bacterium
AAAAAATATCTCAGTTCTATTATAGAAGGAGGTAAATTAATATATTCAGCAGAAGATAAAACAGTAGAAAAACTAATACAAGAAACACCGCAAACAATAAAAAAAATTCCATTTCGATTTCATCCGTATGAAGTTTTTAACAACAGAACCTTTTTACGAGTTTTAGGTGGACGTTTACCCATATATATATTTGGAAAACACAATATGTATAATATTGAAGGAGCCCTAAAACTGTGTCAGTTTCTCAAAATTTCATCTGAAAAATTTTATCAGGCTATCCGCTCGTACAAAGGGACAAGCAAACATTTACAATTATTAGGCAAAACCAAAACCGTAAATGTATATTTAGATTATGCCTATTCTCCGGCAAAATTAAGCGCTACCATTAAAGCCATACGCGAACAATACAGTCAACGAGAATTAGTGGTGTTTCTAGAATTGTGTTCCATTCAAAATTTTAACACATCCTTTTTACATGAATATAATGGTAGCATGAATTTGGCTGATGAAAAAATTATTTATTTTAATCCGGAAATAATAAACCGGAAAGACGGAATTTCTATAGATATTAACCAAATAAAAGAAGCATTTGGAAGTAATCTTATTAAAGTCTACACCACGTTAGATGATATAAAATCAGAACTATATATGATAAATTGGAATCATAAAAACTTACTTCTCATGAGTAGTGATAATGTTTCCGGCTTACATTTTAATGAAATAGCAAAAAAAATAATTTCGCTAAGCACTTAATAAAAAGACACTTACAAACAAATTCTTTTTTTTTCTGTTTTTTGACTAAAAAACTATTGCAGAAAAAAAAAACTAAATTATATTTGCAGCCGCTAAACAGAACAAATTGGCCCGTTCGTCTAGTGGTTAGGACGCCAGGTTTTCATCCTGGTAGCAGGGGTTCGATTCCCCTACGGGCTACTTATAAAAAAAGTAATTATGGCAAATCATAAATCATCAATTAAAAGAATCAGACAAAGCGAGAAAAAACGTGTTCATAATAAATATTATGCAAAAACAACTCGTAATGCTGTACGTAAACTTCAGTTGGCTACAGAAAAAAGTGAAGCAGTAGAGTTACTTCCTAAAGTATCTGCAATGCTTGATAAATTAGCAAAAACAAACATTATTCACAAGAATAAAGCTGCAAATTTAAAATCACAAATTGCAAAACACGTAAATACATTAGCATAATTTATATTTACAATATTTCTTACAAAAAGAGCTTTTGATTAATTCAAAAGCTCTTTTTGTATATATATGAATCAAGTCATAAAGTTGTGAGATTTGAATTTTACGCAATAAATATAACATTCATTATATAAAATTCATGTATAACTTTTACAATCCCAATAAAAAAACAGATACAAATATTGTGTGAGTTAAAATAATTTCTATTTTTGCAATCCTAAAAAACATTGCGAGGTAGCTCAGTTGGTTAGAGCGTCCCGATTAATTATCGGGAAGATCGCAAGTTCTGTAATCTAAAAGTAGATTACTTATAAAATTCAAATAATGGCGAGGTAGCTCAGTTGGTTAGAGCGCATGATTCATAATCATGAGGTCGCGGGATCATGCCCCGCTCTCGCTACTTGTAAAAGCTTGTTAGAAATATCAAGCTTTTTTTATTATACAAATACCATGTTTTACACCTACATTTTATTTTCCGACAAAACCCAAAAATACGGGCTCATTTAAGAGCTATTCCGTAACTCCATAGGAGTGACCGTAATCATAATGAATTTCGAACTTGTGTAAGGAATCAAGATATTCTTCTCTCAATGTTTTCTCAAAAAAAAAATGAGGACACTCCTAACGGAGCAATATTTCATATGTGAAATGCAACACCCTACAAACAGTTTATCTCTACGAGATATTATGATTAGAACATAATTTTGTGTCTTGCAAAAAAAAATAGCAACCTACTATTTCAACTGATCCAAGACCTCAACAATCCAACAATTATTGAACATTTTTATACAAGAGTTAGGGCATATAAAAACCACTCAAAAAATATCGAATAAAATTTTGAATTTGTTATCATTTATGATAACTTTGCGGTATGAATAGACAAATTATATTTCACGGAAATTCTTTTCTTGACTATTATAAAACATTAGATAATAAAGTTAAAGAAAAAATTAAATACGTTTTTGAGTTAATAAAACAGATAGAGAGAGTACCAATAAAATTTTTGGCTCCAATGACAGGATATGATGGTTTATTTGAAATCAAAGTTGAATTTGAATCAAATATTTATCGAATATTTTGCTGTTTTGATAAAGGGCACGTTGTCGTATTGCTGAACGCATTTCAGAAAAAAACACAAAAAACGCCAAAAAACGAAATTGAAAAAGCAATGAAATTAAAAGAAGAATATTTTAAATTGAAAAAGTAAACAATTATGAAAAAGGATAAATATACTGATGTAAAAACATTTGAAGATTTATTAAATCTTGAGAATGGAGCAATTGGCACTGAAACAAGAAATGAGTTTGAA
>JALOAF010000087.1 GCA_023228925.1 Candidatus Absconditabacterales bacterium
CATAGAAGACATACATGATTAGCTATGCAAGGGCTAACGCCCTTGAAAAAACTTATCATTTCTTTATCTTCTAGTCAATGTGTAAAGTTATCTATGCAACAGTACATTTATGAAAAATCAAAAAAACATTTAGAATAAATCAGTTTCTTATTAAATTTTGTTTTATGCTTTATTTTTAAGATTATTTTGCTAAAAGATATTTATTTAATTCTCTAATATTTTTGGAAATGCAATATGAAATAAAAAAAATCAATTGATTGGAGTGCTTATTTATACCTATGAAAGATTCTAATTCTACTACTATTCAAATATTGGCTAAAGCTGGTAGTATTTATGAAACAAAAGAAACTAATGGGATAAGCCACTTTTTGGAACATTTGTTTTTTAAGTGATGAAAAAAATATAAAACACCAAAAGAGGTAGCTGAGGCTATAGATAGTTTTGGATGAGAATTTAATGCCTTTACTGGAGACGAATATGCTGGATATTATGTAAAATCTGCTCCAGAATTTGTAGAAAAATCTATTGAGGTTTTGGGAGATATGATTTTGGAAGCACAATTTCCAAATGAAGAAATGGAAAGAGAAAAATGAGTTGTGATACAAGAAATTAAAATGTATGAAGACAATCCTTCTGCTTTAGTTTTGGATAAACGAAAAGAATTCTTTTTTGGTGATAATAGTTATGGTTGGTCTACTTTATGACCTGTCAAAAATATTCAAAATTTTACTAGAGAAGATCTAATAAAACATAAAGACTGACTTTATACAAAAGATAATTTAATCCTTATTGTTTCTGGTAAAATAAAAAATCAAGAAAAAATAGAAGAATTGCTTGCTAATATTTTTGAAAAATTACCAGAAAATAAAAAAATAGAAAAACCATTATTTGAAGTCTTTTCTCCAAACAAACAAAAAGATTTTTATAGCAAAAAAACAGAACAAAATCATTTGATAATTTCTGCTAAAGGATTTGATGGAAATGATAATAAAAAATATGCTGCAAATGTGTTATCTACAATACTTGGATGAAACATGTCTTCTAGATTATTTCAAAATATAAGAGAAAAAGAATGACTTTGTTATTATATTAGAGCTAGACATTATAGCAATTTAGATAGTGGAGTATTTTTGATTAGAGCTGGCTTGGAAAAGTGAAGATTTGATTTTGGAGTAAATAAGATTTATGAAGAATTGGAAAGAATAGCAAAATGAGATATAAGCCAAGATGAATTTGAAAAAGCGATAGGCTATACGATTGGACAGCTACAAATGGGTATAGAATCTAGTGATGAAATGGCAAATTTTATGGGAAATCAATATCTTTTATATTGAGAAATAAAAACTTTAGATGAAATATTGGAAATATATAGAAATTTGAAATTGGAAGATCTTTTGGAAATAGCTGATAAATTTAAAAAAGAAAATTTATATCAATATTGGATTGAGTAGAAAGTTATTATAAAACAAAATTATGCTTTACACAATTGTGGATGTCTTTCGAGTATCTCAGAACTATAAAACAATTCTTCTAAAAACTTTTTTAATGCTGGAACTGCTATTTCCACTCATTATTCATTAGTCATTTTTCTATTATTTGTTTTTCTTCTCCTTTCATTCTTCCATTGTAATACACTGATGGTATTCAAATATAATTAAGCCATTTAGAATAAATCATAGTATCTTTTACTGTTCATGTGTAAATAATCCCATTACCTTTGAAATTATTTACATTATTTCCCAGCCACAAAAATTTTTCTTCAAACGAATTACACCTTTGAACAGATAATTTTAAATTTTTTCTCATAAGACTTCCACGAACAGATGTTACTTTATCTTCTCATAATTGTTTTTTTATATCTTCTTCTACATCTTTAGTTGCGGTTGCAGTTACAGCTAGTACAGGTGTGTTATCTGGAAGTAATTTTACAATTTCTACAATTCTACGGTAATGAGGTCTAAAATCATGTCATCGTACTGAAATACAATGTGCTTCATCAACAACAATAAAAGAAATGTTTATTTTTTTAAAATTTTCTCTCCACATATCATTATCAATTCTTTCTGGAGATATATAAAGAATTTTAACTTTACCTGTTACAAGTTTTTCGAATATTTCTTCTTGTTCTTCCTGTGTCTGTTGATAATTTATATATTCTGCTGCTATTCATTTTTCTTGTAATTTAATTACTTGATCTCTCATAAGTGCTATTAATGGAGAAAACACAATAGTTGTACCAGAAAACTGTGTTGCAGGGAACTGATAACATAATGACTTACCATATCATGTTTTTTCAATTAACAAAACTCTTTGACTGTCAAATATTTTTTCAATAATTTTTCGTTGTGTATCATAAAAACGCTTTAGTCAAAAATTTTCTTTTAATTTTTTTTCATACTTTTCGGCATAATTAAAAAAAATGTGTGGCTAAAACAATAGGAAACAGTAGAAGGTAATTGTTTTATCTACTGTTTTTTTATAAATGCAATATAAAATTTGTAAAAAA
>JALOAF010000003.1 GCA_023228925.1 Candidatus Absconditabacterales bacterium
TTAACCTTCTTTTCTCAACATTTTTTACAAATTTTATATTGCATTTATAAAAAAACAGTAGATAAAACAATTACCTTCTACTGTTTCCTATTGTTTTAGCCACACATTTTTTTTAATTATGCCAGTAAATTATTCAATTAAATAAAAAACTAGTTATAAAACTAGTTTTGAATTTATTTATGTTTAATACAAACTAATTTTGCATAAAAAAGAATATTGCAATAATAATTAAAATTAAAGATGCTCAAATAAAAACTAAATTTTTGGTCTTTTCAGATCTAACTTTATTTCTTAAAACAACAATTCTTTCTTCAAGTTTTTGCTTTTCAATAATAGCTTCCTGTTTTTCTCTAGTATAATCGGGCAAAGCCACCATGGTTTTTATTTTAGTTTCTAGCTCTCCAATTCTCTGCTGTAGCATAAATATAACCTTATTTTTTTCTTCTAAAATTTTATCCTTTTCATTAAATATCAAAAAGAATTTTTCAATTTTAGCATCAATTGCTTGCTCTATAGAAGGATTTACTGTAGTTACAGATTTAGTTGTAGATACAGGGCCAACTATTTCTGAGCTTGTTTCTTGACGAAGAGCTCCAAAGTCTTTTTGCAATTCTATTATTTCTTCTTTAGATAACAAAACCTTGTTTGCAACCTTTTTATAAGATAATTTACCAGATTTTACATATCTATCTACAGTTCTAGTAGATATTCATAAAACTTTTGCTGCACTTTCTCTAGTTACTGAATAATTTTTCGCCATTACCAATATTAACAAATTAAAATATTTTTAACTCCTAAGTTATTTTTTTAATTATAAATGATGTTATTGCTACGTATAAAGAAATGAGAAACACTTGTATAAAAGTACCAAGAGAAATTGTAATTCCTATAAGATAGTTATTAACAAAATACTCAAACAAATATAATATAAACATATTTAATACCAAAGAAAAAAGGCCAAAAGTCATATATTTCAATGGTATAGTTAATATTTTTAATATAACTTTAATAATATTGTTTATTATCCAAAACAAAATAGCTAATACCAAAAACGTAATTACAGGAGAATATTGTAAAGATTCTACTCCAAACCAAGAAGGTAAATATTTGTTTAACAAAAACAAAGCTAAACCATGTAATAAAATATTTAATATTAAGTCTTTTAATGTTCTCAAAACAAGAATATTAATAATAAATGTAAAAAAATGTATACATATTTGTCTAAGTATTTCAAGTCAATTTTGTCTATTTTTGTCTACTACGAGTCAAGCAAATCATCAAAGTCATCAATTATTCAATCATTTAAATACTGATGAATAGCATTTCTAATAGCTAAAATCGGCAAAATCACAGCTCTTTTTCTTCTATTTGAAACCTCTAATCATTTTTCTGAAATAAAATCGTAGTTTCGTTTTAATACTTCATTTAATTCTAAATCTACAACAATTTCAGAAACAAAAGAAGCTGCTGCTAAAGACACAATAGACAAATTTCATTTATATGAAAAAGATTTTATTTTTTTATCTTCTATTTTCAAAAAAACAGTAATATCATCTCAACAAATAAAGTTTCATTCATGATATTTTACAGTAAAATCCTTCATTTCAAAATTATTAATAGGATTTTTAGAATATTCATTTATTATTATGTTTTCTTCAGATCAAAACAATCACATTACAAAATATTTTAAAAATAAATTATTTATAATTTATAAAAAAACATAAGGATTTCAAGCCCCTTATGTTTTTTTTTACACAATCATGAATAGAACTACTCTAATCTCCCACAAGAATAAAGTAGATTAAATATTTTAGCATATCGCATCACTCATATATTCGGCAACAAAATTTTTATTGTATGCCTTTATTTTATCATAATAAGTCCTACTATAAAATTCAGATTTCTTTCAAAGATTAAAATAATTAACTGGTCTTAAATATCACATAACTCTAGTATAACATTGAACAGGCTGCCTATTAAGATTTTGATTTGTAGAACTCATGATATTATTTATTAGATAATAAAATTAAGATTCTATAAACATTTTTGATGACATAATTTTACTAACTTCTTGAGTTAATAAACTTTGACGAATTTTATTAAAAGAACTAATCAATCATTTTACAGTATTATTGGCATTATTTTTAATATTATTCATAAGTAAGATATCAGAAGCCAATTCTCAAATTTTATTTTGTAAAGCAGCACCATAAATTATATATCATGAAAGTTGTTTAATCATTTCTTGCTTAAACTCTTGTATATTAGATCAAACCATAATATTATCAGATTTTGTAGTTAAAGAATTCACATCGATATTCATATTTCGAACAAATGTATTTAGACTCTTTTTATCAAATGGAAACAAATTAAAGTTGATTGGGGTTCTGATTACTGAGTTTTTAAGATAGTTAAAATAAACTTTTATATTTGAATATTTTTTATCAGATATAGAATTTTCAATATATTTATATATTTCTGAAAAATCCTGTTCAACAAACTCTTCAGGTAAATTTATATATCATACTACATTAAATCAATCTTGTAAAAAGTAATCTAAAGATTTTTTTCCAATACAATACAATTCCAAAGATTCTTTTTTATTTTTATATTCTTCTGAAATCTTTTTAAATAATCTCAAGTTAGAGTTTCCAGAAAAGCCACTATCAGTAGACATTGCAAAAATCAAATCTTTTCATTTATCTCATATAGAAGTTCATGAAAACTCAACAGAATTGAATATTTCCAAAAAGTCTTTCATAAATTGTTTGTAATTTTCTGTTTGTATTTTTATCTTCTGTAATTTGAAAGCTGAAACTTGTTCCAAATTTTCTGTAATCTGTCCTAAATTAGAAGCAGATTTGATTTTTTTTGCATCAGTCATAGGCTTTTATTAATAGAAAATAAATATTACAATTTTTGTTGTAACAAAAAAATCTCCTTTTTCAAGTCTTTTTTAGAAAAAAGTAAAATTATATTATAAGCCTATTGGAGACTAATAAAAACCAACAAAAAGTCTTAATACAAAGTTGTTTGCAAACTTGCTACCAAACTTCTAAGAGCAAATATAAGACTATTTGTCAAATCATTAACGAATCATTTACTGGCAACAATTTCAAAGTTTTGGATAGAGTCTCAATCATTTACCAATCTGATCAAAAACTTTTGTGAATTAATTTCTAGAACCACATCATAATTTCCTTCTACAAGTTCAGTAAACTCTGCTCTCACTCATTCCAAATCAATAGACTTAACGTTGGTAAAAGTGTTTTTTACTAAACATTGTTGGTTCATAGTATGAAATTAATAAAAAATAAAACTTACATAATGATCCGTCGATAAATGTATTAACTTTAATCACACCAAATACAACGGAAAAATCCTTTAAATTTTTATGGCAAAATCCTCTTGATTTTTTGGGAAGAATTGTTATATTATTTTTACTCATTTTACACATTAAAGGCTGGATATGCAAAAAAACAATTTCGACATCGTTGTCAAAAACCTGTTTAAATATAAAAACAAACTTATAGAGATTGATAAAATTAAAGATATTGTTGAAAAAATATTGGATAGTGAATATTCTGAAAATAAGGCCTATAAAATAATTTATCACCTTAAAAATAAATGATACCTTTTAAATCTAAAAAAAGGTATGTTTTTAGTAAAAAATCCAGAAAAAGAATATCAAGAACAACAACTTTTGGATATGTTTTATTGGTGTATTGCAAAAAAACACTGCAAAGAATTTGCTAGCAACAAATGGTATATTTGATGAATAAAAGCATTGGAATTTAATATCACAAACTTTGATATTCCAGAAGAGTTATTAATAATCAATGACTACAAACAATCACTGGAAACAGTAATGTTTGAAAAACAAGTTTCATTTAAAACTTATGAATCTAATAATAAGAATTTATTTAGTCTTTTTAAAAAATTTACAAAAAATATATATGTTTGAAAAAATGTGTTTCCTATAGCCAATATAGAATTAGCAATACTAGAAAGTTTATACAATCCTTCGGTTGTAAACAAATGATATATAGAAGAATTAATTAAAAAAATAATTAGAAAACACAAAAAAAGCTTAAACTTATCAGTATTTGAAGAAATTTTGAAAAAAAGCAAACACCATAGCAGTATAAATAGATTATACAAACTATCTTTAAGTATAGATCCTGAGCTTTCTGAAAATTTGAAAAATATAATTAAAAAATATAGTTATATTTTATAGTTTAATTTTTTTCATTTTTTTATTCCACATAAACACAAAACCAGTTAAGATGAATATTAAAAATATTCGCTGACTTTTTGTAAATAAGAAAACATATTGTGACTGACTATCTATCCTTAAATATTCTATAAAGAATCTAAATAAACTATAAAATATAAGAAAGTAAGCAATAATAATTCATGGTTTAATTTCTTTTTTTTTAATTTTTTTGAAAAATAATATCGATAGAATAAAAAATAAAACTAATCATTCAAAAAATATTGATATAAAGTTGGTATTAATTCTTAAATTAGAATCAATTAAATCATAAACATGAAAAATATTTGTTTTAGTAAAAATATTTACAAAAAATTCATTAATTCATCGGTAATTAATAGGAACTACAAGACCATAAATTTCCTGATTTAAGTAATTTCAAAATCTTCCTAGCATAATAGCTAAAGGAACAACAACCAACAAAGTATCAAATAATAAAAAAAATTCAACATTTGATAATTTTTTTACTTTTTTCATAATTAATAATGATACAAAAACTCAAGTAATTCATCAAATAAAAGACATTCCCCCATTCCATACTGCAAAAATCTCTAATAAATGTTGTGAAAAATATGTCCATTCATAAATAAAAACCTCTCATAGCCTTCCTCACAACAAAACTCAAAGTATAATATAGATCAGCAAGCTATCTATATCATTTGAAAGTAAATTTTGTAAATTTTTATATTTAGAAAAAAATTTTTTCTTAGCAATAAATTTAAGAAAAAAATATCAAATTAAAAATCCAAACAGATAAAAAATTCAATACCAATAAACATTTATAGGTCAAATAGAAAAAGCAATCATAAGAAAAAATGCGAATCTAAATATTATGAAAAAAGAATAACTATATATCTAATAGTTTCAAGAAAAAATAAATTTATAAAAATATTCAAGTTTAGAAGCTTCTTAATTTATAAAACTTAAATTTTTTATAGTTTTTCTATTTTTTTAGCTGATATAATATTTGTGGATAATTTTCTATAATAGCAGATCTTTGTCTAGAAAAATAATCATACTTATGCTGTAATATGGTATAATAAAAGTCTAATTCTCATAAAATTTTATCCTGAGCATTGTAATTAATTCTATTATCAGAAGAACATTTAGCATATTCCAATGATTTATTTAAATTAATGTCCATGTTTTTGATATCCAATTCTTTCAAAGATATAGAAAAATTTTTGTCTGAAATTTCTTTTAATCAATCACAATCAGTTTTATTAGTTTTAAGTAGAAGTAAATTATTTTTTATATAATGTTTAGCTGATTCAGATTGAGTCAAAAGTATAGAAATATCTGATAGTAAATTGTCTAAGGTTTTTTGTATGTCAAAAGAATGTCATAAATAATCAATAATATCCATATTAGAATAATATTTTAATTCAGATATTAATTCAACAGCAAAAAATATTGGATTATCAGAAGACTCTCATCTGGCAATTTCTAAATGTAAATCCACAAGCAATGATAAAGATCAATAATAATCATTAATTTCTATTTTTTCTACTTCTTCAACAATATTATAAAAACTATCTTGAGTAAAAGAAAAACTAATAAAAAGATAAGATAAAAAGATTATTATAAGTATACTGAATTTTTTCATAATTAAAAGTTTAATAACTAAATTGTATTTACTATATTTGCCATTGGTATAAAAACAGAAGCAACTATTATACCTATCATTATTGCAATAAACACCATCAATAGTGGTTCCAAAAAAGACATTAAAATATCTATTTTTGTTTGTAGTTGATCCTTATAAAACTTAGATATTCTATCTAAAACTTCTTTTGTAGTTCCAGTATCTTCTCAAACATGAATGATTTGAACTAAAATAGGGTCAAATAATTTAGTTCATTCCATACTTTCAAAAAAAGTAAATCAAGCTTTAAGATCTTTTCTTATTTCTATCATTTTCTTTTTATACTCAAAGTTTTCAAAAATATTAGAAATCAATTTTAAAGCCAAAATAGGACTAATTCCTGCATAGTAAAATTGAGACAAAAGTCTTGAAAATTTATACATATAAAAGGTTTTTACAACTCCAGATACTATTGGAATTTTTACAGCTAATTTGTCTATGAATATTTTAAAGGGTAAGTTTTTGGAATACAAAAACTTATATAGCATAATTATACCCACCAAAAATACAAGAATTAGAAACCAATTTTTTTGTAAAAAATTAGATGCTTTTATCATAAAAACAGTGATGGAAGGTATTTCTCATTCTGGGAAAATTGATACTATAGAAGGAATTGCAAACATAAGCAGTAAAACAACAGCTATAAGAGAAACAGCCACAAGCATAATTGGGTACATTAATGCTTTTTTTATTTTTTGATTTATCTTTTCTAAATTTTCTAATTCTTCTGATATATCATACAAAGTTTCTATTAAATTTCCTGTAACTTGTGATGCTCTAATAAGTTCTATTTCATCAATAGAAAAAAAATAGGAATGATTTGACATAGCATCAGCAAGACTAACTCATTGAGTTAACTGTCTTGATAAGTCTTTTATAATAATACGAAGTCATTTATTTTCTTCTGATTTTTCTAATGAAGATAAAGAATCCATAATACCAAGTCCAGCTCTTTGAGATACAGCCAAAAGTCTAAAAAAATTTGTTTTATTTTTTAGTTTAGGTTTATTTAACTTTATCACCAATTTTTCGAAAAAATCGGATTTAAAAACTTCTTTTATAGCCACCTTTTAAAGTTATGATTTAAATATCAGTTTACAATATGTAGTTTGTTATGAACATAAAAGACCTTATAAACTCTTATCTTTGATAAACTTTCAACTTTATCCTTTCTAATTATGTTTCATCTTCACATATCTATATATTTCATCTAAATCTGTCATTCATTTTATTACTTTAAATATTCCATCCCTATTTAAATCTATCATTCAATTTTTTAGAGCGTGTTGTTCAATTTCCATATTTGATTTTCATTCAATAAGCATATTTTTAATATCATCAGTATAATCCATTAATTCAAACAAACCAATTCTTCATTTATATCAAGTACCACCACAAACAGGACATTGTTCTCAGTTTACTTGACCAGTTCATTTCATAATTTTTCATTCTATCATAAACTTAGACCATTGTTCTTTAGTAATTCATCTAGCAGCAATTTCTTTTTTTAACAATTCTTTATCAAAGTTAGAAAATGTTCTTTTTGCTATTTCTCGTTTTTCATCTGATTTAATATCTATTTCTTTTGCACAATGATTACAAGTTTTTCTTGCAAGTCTTTGCGCGATAACCAAATTAAATGTTCCTGCCACCATATATGGCTTAGCTCATAAATTTAAAATTCTACTAATTGTTTCTATTGCTGAGTTGGTATGAACGGTGCTAAATACTAAATGTCATGTCATAGCTGATTCCATAGCCATATCCAAAGTTTCTTTATCACGGATTTCTCAAACCATCATTATATCTGGATCTTGTCTCAAACCTCATCTTAATCAATTAGCAAAAGTAAATCAAATATCAGCTCTTACCTGCGCTTGATTCAGTCCTTCCATTTTATTTTCTACCGGATCTTCATATGTTATAATGTTGATTTCTGGTTTGTTTATATAATCTAAACAAGCATAAAGTGTAGTAGTTTTACCAGATCAAGTTGGTCAAGTGTTTAGAATAATACCATTTGGAAAGGCTAAATGTTTGTAAATTATTTTTTCATTACTTCATTCCAATCAAAGTTCTGATAAAGGAGGAATTTTTTTAGATTTATCAACAATTCTCATCACCAACTTTTCGCCCCAAACAGTAGGTAAAGTATTGGCTCTCATATCAATTTCTTTATTGGTCAAAGTAACGTTAGAAACTCTAGCATCCTGTGGAAGTCTTTTTTCGTCTGGTCTCATTTGCCCAGACTCTATTTTAAATTTTGAAATAATGTTTTCATGTAAAGTTTTTGGATATTGAATTAATTCCAAAAGAACCCCATCTATTCTTATTCTAATTCTACAATAATTTTCTAGTGGTTCTATATGAATATCGGAAGCTCACTCCTCTACTGAAATAGTTAAAAGATTATCAAAAATTTTTATCACATCAGATTGCATAATCGCATTTTCCAAAGCTTCTCTATATTGTTTAGTTTGTTCGTACATAAAGTTTTTATTAAATTTTAAAATAAACAAAAGTTTTTACATAATAATTATAATCAAAATCCAATAAAAAGTCTAAAAAAACAATAAATAACATTTTTTATGACTTGACTTTTAATTTTTATAGCTATGTTTTAAGAAAAACAAAAAAAATTATTATAACAAAACAAAAAAGAACCATTAAAGTTCTTTTTTTGTTAAAATATATTTTATGATTAACCAATATATTCTCTATTATTCATGTATTGTCTCAAAACTTCAGGAATTTTTATTTTACCATCCTCAGTTTGATAATTTTCAATAATTGGAATTAAAATTCTAGGAGATGCTAATACAGTGTTGTTTAGTGTATAAGCATATTTTATATTAGAATCTTCATCACGATAACGAATTCCCAATCTTCTAGACTGAAAATCTAACAAAGAACTAACAGAATGAGTTTCTGAATAGGAGTTTCTAGATGGCATCCGACATTCTATATCATGCTGAACATATTTTCCACTACCCAAATCTCATGTACAAATTCATACAACTTGATGAGGTAGTCATAAATCAGAAAGTATTTCCAAAGAAATATTTAATATTTTCTGATGCCAACTATTTGATTCATCAATATCAGCTTTACAAATGATAATTTGTTCAATTTTATTGAATTGATGAACCCTATAACATCATTTTGTGTCTTTTCAATAACTTCCAGCCTCACGACGATAAGCCGGAGAAAGTGCAGTATATTTTTTTGGTAATTCAGAAAGATCCAATATCTCATCAGTATGATAAGAAATCAATGAGTTTTCTGCTGTAGCAATCAACCATTTATCATCTTTTTCTAAATGATAAGCATCTTCTTCTCCTCCAGGGAAAAATCCTGCTCAAACAAATGATCTAACATCCACAATATGTGGTACTCCCATTGGAATAAATCAGTATTTTTGAACCATTTTATCCATAGCGAATTGGAACAAAGCTCTTTCCAATAACAAACCATCATTTTTTAGATAATAACTTCTAGCTCCAGAAACCTTTGCTCATCTGACAAAATCTATCATATCATATTTTTCCATCAATTCTATATGATCTTTTGGCTCAAAAGAAAAGTTGGGAATTTCTCAATATTTTTCCAAAACTGGATTTTCAGACTCATCTTTTCATTCTACCACATCATCACGAATAAATTGTGGCATATTAAGAAGAAAAGAATCCAATTTTTCCAAGTTAGATTTATAATTTTCTTCTTTTTCTTGTATTTGTGATTTTAGTGCTTTTGCTCATTCATAATCCTGTTTTGATGCTAATTCTTTTTGTTGAAACTTTAAGTTATCAATCTCGGCTTGCATAGCTTTTCTACTAGTATCAAGCTCTAAAATATAATCCACATCTATATTTTTTCATTTCAATTTACAAACTCTTTTGTACTCCTCTAAATTTTCACGAACTTTGTTTAAATCAATCATCAGCTTAAATAAAAAATAAAATAAATTTACAAAATAAACACCAAAAACATTATGCTTATACTAGACTCTACCTACGAACGAGTAAAACATAATTTTGTATTGAAATAATAAACTGTCATTTTATAATGTATACATGAAAACACTTGTTTATATTATTAAGAATTTATTTTTACTTTACAATAGAAAATGAAAGAAAATCTACCAATCATTTTAGTCTGAATAATTGTAGGCTTAGTAGTTTGATACTTAATATCAAAGGTTTATTTTGAAATAAAAATAAGCTGACAAAGAAAAAATGCAGTAGAAAGATCAAAAAATGTTTTAATATGACAAGTAAACGAAAAAATTGCACCAATTTTACCATGATTTCCATACAATTACAAAGATCTTGTGTTTATTGGTAAATGAGTAGATTATATTGTTTTTGATGGATTGTCAAAAGGAAATTTAAATGAAATTGTTTTTTTAGAAGTCAAAAGTGGAAATTCTGGATTAAACAGAAATGAAACTATGATAAAAAATTGTATAAAAAATAAAAAAATAGCTTACGATATACTAAGAATAAAAAATTAACATTGACTTTTTATTTAATAGCATTATATATCAATCACAACAAAATAAATAAAAACATGAAAAGAAAAAAAGTTTATTTCAGCTCATTATCTTATTGGGTTATAGTCGTAGTATTAATTACAACTATTCAAGATATTGTATTCTTTCCAAATAATTATTTAATTGGAATTGAACTTATGTTTGCTATAATGTTTTTTGATATAGTATTTATATCAATAGCTTGTGGCTTAATTAAAAAATTGAACAATATAAAAAAAAGCAAAATAGAAGACTCTCATGAAAGATTTTGGGACAGAAAAGTGGCATTGAGATATAGTATTTCTCTTTTAATACTTATCTCGCTTAAATCACTAAGTATATCTATTTTGACATAATATTGTTAAATGCTTATTATAATAATAAGCATTTTTATTATATCACAAAAAAACATAAATGGTTAACAATATTAGATAAAATCTTGTTTTTTTTTGATTAAAAAACTTTTTGAGTATAATTAGATTAACACAATGACTTATGCTTAGGCTCTATCACACAAAGGGCCTGTATCAGGTCCAAAAAAACCTAGCTATTGGGTTATGGTGTTAGAGGTATTCCTCTTAAAAACTATCCAGATCTGTTACCAAACAAGGTCGGATAGAATCCCATAGAGAGCTTCGGACTCACTTAAATTATCAATCTAAATTAATTGTTGAATTTATAATTTATTTAAATTGGTTATTTAAAACCAAACCGAAGCTCTCTATTAGAGCTATTGGTATGCCAATAGCTTTTTTTTATTAAAAAAAATCTTATTTATGCATAATTTCTCTAGTTAAATGAAATTCATTATCAGCTAAATATTGGACGATATACCTATCATATGTATGGTCTGGATAAGCATCCACTAAAATAGTATTTTCATCTTGTCAAAAAATCCAAACACCTGTTCCTGCATCCCATGAGTTATAATTTTCAAAACTTCAATCACTTCTGAAAATAATATATTTGTTTTGCGAATTTTTTATATTTCAAAAAATTTCATATCATTCTACTTCCCCATCTTTTGAATCTAAAGTGTATCAAGATTTATACCAATTTTTATCACAAAAACTACAATCAAAAGTCCCACCAGTCCAATATATTATTCAAAAATATTTTTCAGCTTTCTGTAATGGAGTTTCTTGAGTATTATAAACAAAGCTTTCATCTTCCCATTTTTTAAAAGCTAATTCAGAAAACATTTTTTTTACAGATGGGAAGTGCTCAGATCAAGATTCTGCTTCTTTATAAGAAACAAATGAAAAACCAAATTCTGTTTGTTTTATCTTTACAACAATTGGGAGTCATCCAAAACCACAAGAACTAGAAAGATTTCATCTTTTATCAATATATATTCATCATCCACTTACTATTAAATTATATATAATATCCTCATCAATTATAATCCTATCTAAAATAGCATAAGAAATAAATGTTTTTTCTTTTTCATATCACCAATTACAAGAAAGTTTTTCATCTAAAATATCTTCAAGAAAATTTAGCTCATCATAACTTAATTCATCATAATTAGAGCTATTTTCAAAGAAAACAGGATCTGTATTTTGATAAAATTTAGTTCAAAAATTAGCGCTACATCATATTAATAACATAGAAGAAAAAAACATTATAAGCAAAAGCAATTTATTCATAATATATGTTATATTAAATAAAAAGCATATTTTAGAAATCAAAACAAATCATTATAGGTTAATTTATATATAATAATCAATAGCTAATTTATATTATAAATTAACAAAAGTTTTTAATCTTTTTTCTATTTTATCTTTACCCATAACTTTCATTACAGAAAATAGGTCTGGAGTTTTTGTAGATGCACAAAGTCAAAGTCTAATAAGCATTGCTAAATCTCAAATTTTTCAGATATATCCTCATTCTTTAAACTCAGCATTGTTTCAAGCAAATCAATATTTTTTTCATATTTTTTTCAATTGTTCAAACCACTCCTCTACTGTAAGTTCCAAGTCCAAAACTCATAAATATTCATCTATAAAATTAGAAACTACTAAGACATCAAGCTTTATAATATTTTGAAAAAACTCATCTCAATTTTTTATTTTTATTTTTACAGAATCAATCATTTTTTCATATTCAGAATCAAAAAAGAAGCTTAATTGTGTATCAACATCTTTGAATGTTGTGAATCTTTTTGGATCTTTTGGAGTATGTCTTTCAATATCAAGAGCTGATCTTGTATAATTTATATCTTTTTTCATTAAATCTGCTAATTCTATATTATATTTTTCTGCTCGCTCAATAGTTTCTTTTAACAACTGATCTGTAGAAATCCTAGATAAATAATCATTATTTACACTTTCCATTTTCGTTAAATCAAAAAGAGCTCCAGATTTATTCATATTTTCTAAAACAAAATCACGATCCAAAAAAGATTTATCAGGATTAGCTTTTTGCCATTCTTCAAATCCAGAATCCATAATAGTATAAAGATAGTCCAGTATTCATTGAGTAGAATAAGCATTTTGGAAAAAATATTCTACATCAGCTTCTGGATCCTGTCTTTTAGAAAGTTTTCTTTTTTTATTAGTTTCTGAATCAATTTTCAAAATTTGAGCTAAATGACAATACTTGGGAGCTGGTAAACCAAACGCTTCAAAAAGCTGTAAATGCAATGGAACAGAAGTTAATCGCTCCTCCGCTCTAATAATATGAGAAACTCTCATTAGATAATCATCTACAATATGAGCCAAATGATAAGTTGGTAGACCATCAGATTTAATCAAAACAATATCATTGTAATTATCTCACATATTTACCTTTCATCTCAAAATATCATCAAAAACTATTTTTTTCTGGGTATCTCCATGAGATCTAAATCTTATAATAAAATTATTATTTTCTTTTATTTTATTAATTAATTCGCCAACTGTTTTGTTTCTATAAATAGAATAGTTTCCATAAATTCATGGCATTATTTTTGATTTTTGTTGTTGATCTCTAATATTATCAATTTCTTCATTGGTCATCCAACAAGGATATGCTAATCATTTGGCAATCAGTTCTTTTACAAAAATATGATATAATTTTTTCCTTTCAGATTGAGTATATGGTCCATAGTCTCAAACATTTTCTCAATCATTTCCAATATTTCATTCATCAATAGTAATTCAAAAAGTTTTCATAGAATTTAATAAAGATTCCACCGCTCAATCTATTTTTCTTTTTTGATCAGTATCTTCTATTCTCAAAATAAAAGTTCAGTTATTTTGCTTTACAAATCTCCACGCTACCAAAGCTGCAAACACTCCTCAAATATGTAAAAATCCAGTAGGACTAGGTGCAAAACGAGAACAAACAGAATTTTGTCTTGCTGGATATTTTTTTTCTAAATCTAAAATTGTTTCATCTAGTTCAGGGAATATTAAATCTGCTAAATCTTTCCAATCAGCCATATTTTACAATATACTAAAAAAATAAAGAAAAATAATTATTCAGTACAATAAATAACTTTATAGGTTATAATTTCAATAATAAATGCTTATTTTTCAATTATTGTTCTTTTCTGTTTCTAACAGAATAGTAAAGTATGATGTGAATAATCAATAATATAGCAATAACTCAAACACGGTAAATTGATTTATACATAATACCTTTTTGGTTTATTTCAGTATACTTCTGTTGAAGCTCTCTTTGTTCAACACGACAAGCTTCAATTTCTTCTTCTGTTAAATTAGAGCTTCATCATTGATAATCATAATTCCCATGTTTTTGATTACATCCATACAAATCCACATAAAACACTTGTTCCAAATTTATTTTTTCATATTGCAAAGATTGCTTCGTATCCAAGAAATCATCTCAAACTTTTGCAAGTACAATAATAATAAAAAAACTTAATACCCAAATCATGGTTTTAGAGTATAAAACAATAAGTTTAGGTTTTTTTTGATCTTTTAAGTAAAAGTTTTGATAAATTAAAAATAAAATCAAAAATAACAATACTGGAACAACAAAGAAAAAAGCCATTTGCAAGAAATTAAATCCTGTTTCATATCCCATAATATCTTTTATTATAAAATAAAATAAAATAAAATAAAATAATAATAACATAATCAATAAAGAAAACATTACAAGTAAAATTTCAAGAAAAAACAACTTGCAAATATATAAAAAATCAATAACAATTAATTATGAGAATGTAATATTCTCATTTTATTTTTTACTAAAATTTCACATGAGATTAGACGGTAAAAGTATCCAAACAGCAATTAGTCAGCTTGTAGACGATTACAAATTTGACGCCTTCCAAATTTTTGAAATTGTAAAAATGGGTATAAGATCAGGATTTAGAAAGGATTTTCCTGAACACAAAAAAGCAAATATTGCTGTAAGTATAGACAACGAATGAAATGTAAACATTTATAAACAATTGTTAGTAAAAAAAGAAGAAGAAATAGAAGACCAAGATACTGAAATTTGATTAAAAGCTGCTAAAGAAATTAGAAAAGACATCAAAGAATGAGAGGAACTTTTGATAAATGTTACGCCTGAAAGTATGGAGTTATCTAGAATAGCCTCTCAAGCAGCAGCCCAAACAATCAAGCAACAATTAAAAAATGTAGAAAGAGAAAAGTTCTTTGAAAAATTCCAAAACAAAGAAGGAGAACTATTAAAAGCGAGAGTGATTAGAGTACATGCAGATAGTGTTATATTGGACATAGAATGAGCAACTGTGGTTCTATTACCTGATGGACAAATCCCAAATAGAATGTACGAACCTGGTGAAGAAGTGTTTGTTCTATTAAAACAAATCTCAAAAGACTCTTGAGGTATTATGTTAAATATTACTCAATCATCTCCAGATTATATAGAAGCAATATTAAAAAAAATCGTACCAGAGTTGGAAGAATGATTGGTAATTATAGAAAAAATGGCAAGAGTTCCATGAAGAAAAACAAAAATTATGGTTAGTTCAACAGACGAAAAAATAGACCCCGTATGAGTTATGGTTGGACACAAATGAGATAGAATCAATACTGTATTATCGTTGTTAGATTGAGAAAAAATAGATTATGTAGAAAAAATAGAAGACCCTATTAGACTAATCACTGCATGCTTAAAACCAGCTCAAATAGACAATATTGAAATAAAAGATAAAAAGGCTTATGTCACATTAGATGAATCTCAAAAAGCATTAGCAATTTGAAAATGAGCATCAAACATAAGACTTGCTAGTCAAATTACTTGATACACAATAGAATTAAAATAATCAAAATCCAAAAAACTTTCTTCACATTTCTTTAGATAGAAAACAAAAGAAAGTTTTTTTTAATTATCTTATCATTCTGAGTGTTATTTTTGCAAAGAATTCATTTGCAGTATCATGGTCATTCTGAGCAAACGCGAAGAATCCATTGCACACAAGCTGTCATTTCGCTTGCCTCGAAAAGACTTCGATGGATTGCTCTATCTTGCGAGAAATCTTTACTACTGTCATTTCGAGTGTCATAACTTGCGAGAAATCTTTCTTTAATTCCTTTTAGATCTCTCACAACAATATTCACTCGAGATGACATAAGAGTATTGTCATTTTGAGCGAACAGCCCGTCATTCTGAGCGTAGCGAAGAATCCATTGGCAAACTCATTGTTATTTTGAACAACACATTATCAGTTAATGGATATTATGACTAAGCAATGTCATTTCACTTGCCTCGTATAAATACATTTAGTCTTTCATTGTATTATAAACTAAAGCGTATCTATTGTATAAAGTCTTATCAACAACTCATGAAAAATTGATCTTCTTTGAATGTCGTCCTTAAATTTTTCCATTCATTTTCCTTCACGAATTATTTTAATTGCTGTTTGTCTAAAAGAATTTCATTCTTGCTTAATTAACCTATCTATTACTGACTTAAAAATATTAACAATTCATAAATCTTTCGAAGTCAGTTCATATATTTCTTTTGGAACATATTTTTCTTTTTGAGTTGGAATATGGTTTGTCAATTTAATATATTGTTCTTTATCAACCACTACAAAAGCATCCATAATTTGTCTTCTAGAAGATCTAGCAAGCACATTTTTATCATAAACCATCGCTTCACTAGCACCTGCATCCAAAGCCAAAGCATTGTAACATTCAAAATTATTTTTTACATAAGTAGCTAATTGTGGAATGCTTACAGCTCCAACTACTCACATATAAATAGTAGAATTATCTTTTGTACTACAAATAAAATTTCTATTGGCTGCTCCATACATTTTAGAGTCAAAGTGCATTTCATTGGCTCCTACTACATCTTCTCAATTTACCAACAAAACCGTAAAGTTTGCTAGCCCAAAATATAAATCATCCAATCATTTACCATTATTTAATGTCAACAAACCAATTTTTTCATTTAATTTGTTTTGTACAAATAAAGGCTCTCAATTTTTATTAAATCCAAAAATCATTCTAGATTCAGTATTTGGCCAAAACATACTATAATCTTTTCCATTTCACAAATATACTCTTTCAAAAGTAGAGTGAGTTATTTTACCACAAGCTGTGTAATCAGCAGGACAAAAAAATGTACCATTTATTCCAGAGTCTCATCAAACTTTTTTAACAAGATTTTCTAAAGTATCTCCTCATTTATCTGCTAAAGATGTAACAACATAGTGTTCTCAATCTAAAATAACTTTGATAACTCTAATTGGTTTTCCTCCTCTATTTTCTAATAAAAGTTCTTTATAAGCAAAAACATTTCAAATAAAAAACAAGGTCATAAAAGCTAAAATTAGTTTTTTCATAATTTATTTTAAAACAAATAAATACAACAAATAATTTACAACAAACATTTTACATCTTCTCGTCTTTCTTTTGATTATATTTCTATAACATAATTTACAGGACCATCATTTACACTCTCTACTTCCATCATTCCGCCAAATTCTCAAGTTTTTACAATAAAGTTTTCTTTCAATTTATCAACAAAATAGTTGTAAATTTTTTCAGCTTTTCCATATTCTCAACTGGCCGAAAAATCCATTTTTGTTCATTTTTTATTATCAGCATAAAGTGTAAAATTTGATATTACTAATATTTCTCAATTTAAATCAACTAATGTAGCATCCAATCTTCAATCTTCACTTTTAAGCCATCTCATTCTAAAAAATTTTTCAACAAACTTATTTATTTTATGTGTAGCATTTTCAAAGTCTAAATTGGTGGTTTTTTTTGAAACTCAAAAATATATTAAAACTCAATTATTTATTTTTTCTTCTTTTTGGATATCTCAATAATCATCCAAAACTTTAACTGACGCACTACTTACATTTTGTATTATCAATTTCATTTTTTATAGTAAATTTTAAATCACTTTATATACTCTAAAATCCTTTAAAGATTTTTTGCAAGAATAAGATTTCAAAATAATATCATGCAATGAATTTATAACTTTACAAATTTATTTTTTAACTTCTATCAAACATTTTGTCTACATTAGTTTTTTCTATTTTAACAAAAAATGGTCTACCATGCTGACAAACAAACATTCCATCAATAGTTTCAAATCATTCTTTTACTAAATTAGCCATTTGGTCATAAGACAACTTATGTCAGGCCTTAATAGATATTTTACAAGCTTTAGTAGCAAAAACTCAATCCAAAACATGATCAAAACTTATTTTTTCTAGATATAATATGTGATTAAACAAGGTTTCTAAATCAACAGGATAAGTAATAAATATATGAGGAACAGCATAAACAACCATCACATTTTCTGATAACAAAGAACAATCAAATCACAGTTCATTGAGTTGAGCTATTTTTTCTTGTAAATCGGGAATATCTGTAACATTAAATTTAACTGGCTGTAATAGTAATTCTTTTTTTAAATTTGTAGTTTTTTTCATATTTTCAAATGCTATTCTCTCAGCCAAAGCATGTTGATCTATATAATAAATAGCATCATTTGATTGTAAAACAATATAACTATTCCATAATTGTCACACTATTTGATAATCTCAAATACTTGAATTAGAGTATATTTTAGCTTCTTCTACAAAATCAAAGCTTTGATTATTTGATAATGTAAAATCTTTTGCTCTTTGGTTTTGAAATCAAAAAACATTTCTTTCTTCTTTATTATTGAAATCTTTACTACCCAAAAAAACATTTTGTCATGAGGGTTTGTTGAAAGAATTTTGATTATATTTAAAATTTGTTGATCAAGAAAACTCATGAACAAAATTTGCTATTTTGTTTTCAGATAGACACTTATAGACAGAGTTATAGACAATTTGATAAATTTTTTGAGAATCAATAAATTTTACCTGCAATTTGGAAGGATGGACATTCACATCTATCAATTCTGATTTCATATCCAACATTATTACTACTAAAGGATATTCTCAAGGAGCAATTTGCCTATTGTAAGCATCCATTATTGCTTTATAAATTATTTTATCCTGTATAGGTCTAGAATTTACATATATTTTAATATTTTCTGAAGAACCAAAACGAAGTGTAGGATCAGAAACTAGTCATCTTATTTTTAAATCATCGTCAGTATAATCAAGTGTTTTTAAATTATTTTTCCAATCTTTTTTATATATACTCTCTACTCTATCTATCAAATTATTGTTAGCTTTTAAATCAAATATAGGCTTATCGTTTTTTTTAAAAGTAAATTCTTTGTCATAATGCCACAATGCTATATCAACAAAATAATTGTAACAATAATAAAATTCTGTTTGTGTAGATTTTAAAAATTTTAATCTAGCTGGAACGTTATAAAACAGATCTTCAACACTAATAATTGTCCCATTTTTAAATGGAACTGGAACATGGTTTAAAATTTGTTCTGTTCATCTTTTAGTTAATTTAGTCCCTATTTCACTATAAGCTGTTTTGGACAAAACGGTAATTTTAGAGACTTCAGCTATACTAGCTAATGCTTCTCATCTAAATCAATAACTAGAAATAGATAATAAATCTTCATCTGTTTTTATTTTTGAAGTAGCATATCTTTCCAACAATAAATCCATATCAGAAAGTTGTATTCAATCTCAATTATCTTGTACACTTATTAAGTTTTTTCATCCATCTACAATATTTATTTCAAGTTTTGTTGCTCAAGCATCAATACTATTTTCTACAAGTTCTTTTAAAACATTGGACGGTCTATTTACCACTTCTCATGCTTTAAGTCTATTTATGACATAATCTGCCAATTTATTTATAGCCATTTCTCAAAGTCAATTCTTATATAAAAACAATTATAACTCTCTTCTATTTTTTTTACTTGAATTTTCAACCAAGAATTATAATAATTACAAACAGTAATACAATTATTATATAATATAAGATATTAATATACCATAACAACAATATTTAATGCAAAAAGAAAAATTTATAAAAACAATAACAAAACATGGGAATAAAATAAAAATTTTTTGAACAATTTTTGCAATATTAGCTATGATAGTTGCTGCTAGAACTTATATAAACTATAATACAATAACAGAAGCAATAGATAAGGTAAAACATGACATTCATTCAGTAGAAGATGAAATTGCATATTCAAACAATTTTTTGAAATATTATTTAGATTCAGAATATTCAGAATATTTTTTAGCCCATAAAAACAATGCATTATTTGATTGAGAGTTTATTATTAAATTTCAAGCTCCTTCTGAAAAAGAAACAAATCAAAAAAACAATGAAAATAAAAACATAATTCAAAGTCCCCAAGAATCCCGACAACATTTTATAAAATCTAAAATAGACAAAAAATAATTTATTAAAACATTTTTTAACCTTTAAATAAAACTTAAAATGAAAAAACTATTGGCCTTAATTTTAGTTTTAATATCAACGAGTTTAATTCTAAGTGCTTGTTGAAAAAAATTAGAAATTACTAATTGAGACAAAGTCACTCTAGTTTACAGCTCTTTTTCAAAAGATAACACAACAATTGAAAAAGATAAAAAAGTAATTTTAACTGTATGACTAGAACAAAGTTTCCCTGCTTTTGAATTTGAATTATTGTGAATGAAAAAATGAGAAACAAAAAAATTTAAATCAACAAACGAAAATGGATATGCTATAAAATATGACAACAGTAAAGTTCAATGAATAGATCCTGAGATATTTCACAGTATAAAGGTTGAACCAAAAGTATGAGAAATTATATCATTATGAAAAATGAATTGAGTAGTTGTACAAGTCTCTACAGGTAATGTAATTATAGATTTCAACCCAAACTATACTCGTGAAGAAGTATCTTTTAAAATAAAGGTTTTAGAAGTAGAAAGAAAATAATAAAAAAATATAATAATACTTATTATGTATGACCTAAATAATTGTGTTATTATATAAATGATAACAATAACTATAAAATATATTATTCTACAAAAATATATAATTATTTAAACATCTCTTTGGCTGAATTTTTGATTGAATATCAATTTAGGAATTCTTCTAAATGAGGTTTTTTCTTTATTAGCAAATCTAAACTATTCTTCAAATCTTCAAAAGAGACAGATTTAGGATAAACATATGTAACAGGATCTAACAATCATGTCGGTCTAATAATTTGTTCAACAACTTGGTCCGACAAATCCAATTCATATTGAGCTGGTGTAGCAGAAAGAAAAATAGTTTTTGCCCCCTTTTTTTGCTTTTGTAAAATCAAAGACAATTGATTTTCTCAACGAGCTTTTGCTATTTTTTCCGAATTAGCTATCACTTCTTTGTAAGTATCAGACATATCATCTAAAACATCTTTATAATTTTCTTCATCATCAATTTCTTTCCGATTTAAAATCATTTCAAGTTCAGCAAAATTTAATGGACGATGATCAATTGCACTTGGAAGACGAAAACCATGTTTTACTAAATTTATTTTTCTTGATCTATCTGCTTGTGGCATAGCCTGCAACTGAGGAACTGTCATATGTGACTCATCTATAACCAAACACATATCTTCAGGAAAATAATCAAAAATAGTACTAGGAGCTTCTCAAGGTAATCTACGATCAAAATACATAGAATAATTTTCAATTCCATTTACAAATCCAGTTTCTCTAATCATTCTAATATCATATTCTACTCTCTTTTTTATTCTTTCTGCTTCAAGCAATTGTCATTTTTTTTCAAACTCCTTTGTTCTCATCTTTTTTTCAATATCCATTCTTTCCAATATTTCTTCCAAATGAGAATCATCTTGTATAAATTGAGTTGCTGGCCAAACTATAACTTTATTTGGATGCCCTCCTCCATAATACAATTGTCACATATCCTTTTCTTCCACCAATTTCATTGTAGTAGAGTCTCTAAATTCTATCTTTTCCAACTGATCGTCATTAAAAATACATCTATAAACAAATCTTTCTGTACTAGTAAATATATCTAAAATTTCTCATCTAAAATCAAACATACCATGTTCTATTTTGCCATGAACAGGCTTATATTGCATTTTCAAAAGTTGTCATTTTAATTCTTTGAAAGAATATTTTTTTCAAGATTCTAAAATCAAACAATTTTCCTGAAAAAATCTTTTTTGTCATAAACCATAAAGAGAAGAGACCGAAGCAACTACAATTACATCATTTCTACTCAATAAAGACGCCATAGTAGCTAATCTATACATTTCTATTTCTTGATTTATGGTAGCTTCTTTTTCTATATACAATCACTGAGCTGGCAAATAAGACTCTGGTTGATAATAATCAAAATAAGAAACAAAGTAGTGAACTGCATTATTTGGAAAAAAATGTTTTAATTCTGTAGCTAATTGCGCAGCCAAAGTTTTATTGTGAGAAATTAATAATGTTGGTTTATTCAAATGTTGAATGATATTTGCTATAGTAAATGTCTTACCGGTTCCTGTAGCTCCAAGCAAAGTTTGAACATTTTTTCCATTACCAAATCAATCTATAATTTGTTTTATAGCTTTAGGTTGATCTCCAGCTGGCTTAAATTGAGATTTCAAATCAAACATATTTTCAATAATCAATTAAACAAAATATAGTATAGAAATAACTTATATTTTCTCAATAGAAAAAAGTCCTTAACTTTAAGAAAAGGACTTAGAATATGTTTTATTATAACTCTAAACCAAAAAAGAAATCACATTCTCTTTTTGCATCTTCTTCTGAATCAGAAGCATGACAAACATTTCTCATGACATCTATTCCAAAAGAAGCTCTAAGAGTTCCCTCAGTGGCCTTTGATGGGTTGACATTACCAAGAAGTGTTTTCAACTCCTCTATAGCATTGTCTTTTTCTAACATCACAACTACAATTTCATCAGAAGACATATAGTCTGTTAGCTGAGAGAAAAAAAACTTATCTTTCTTTTTAAAATAAAAGCTACAAGCCTCCTCTTTTGTAAGACGAACTGTTGCTTCCAACAAGATTTTAAATCCTTTGTCAAGAATAGCCTTTCTTATGTAAAAACCATCATACAAAAAACCAGGCTTAATAATCAATAAAGTTTTGTTTTTAAATTTTTTCATTTTTTTTATTTTTTAATTTTTATTAATTTTTGCAAAACATCTTATATATAAATACATCAAAAAATCAATATTTATTAAAACAAAAAATCTCCAAATAAATGGAGATTTTTATATATTAATTATAATATTGTTTCTTAATTTTCTGTTGTTTATTCTACTTTTTTCTCTTTTATTTCTTCAGTTTTTACTTCTTCAACCTTTTCTTCTACTTCAATATTTTTAGCTTTAAATTTTTTTTCTACATCTTCTGGGTTTTCTGCTACAATTTTAACAGAGATATCTCATTTAATATCCTTGTAAATAAATGGTACCATATAATCTCATATTGTTGTGATTTTCTTTTTCATCTTAAAAAAATGATCTTCTACTTCTACTCCATACAGAGATTTTATTAGCTCAGCTATATTGGAAGCATCAATTTTTGCATACAAAGTAGCATCCTTATTTACCTTTCCAGTAAACACCAATCCTCAATCTTTTTCAATATTTTGTAAAAGTCATTGAAAACCTGACGCTTTCTTTTCTCTTTCTTTTTTAGCAGATTCCATTTTTTGTGCATATTTGTTTATCATGTCAGCAGTAGCAAGAACGGCTATATTTTTTGGCAATAAAACATTTTTAGCATAAATGGGCTTTACTCTTACAATCTCAAACTTTTCTCAAAGATGTTTGTCTGATTCTAGTAAAATTACTTCAATTGTTCTGTTTATTAAACTTCTTCTTGGCATCAAAAAAAATTAATATCTAAAATAGAATTGAATAAATATATAAGAATCTAAAAACAAATTGCAACAAAATATGTTGAAAATTTTATAAAATCATAAAAACCACACTAAATAGTCAAAGTTTCCAGTTGATAATATTTTTTTTTGGAAAAATCTTCTATAATCTCTATTTATTCATAGATAATTTATTTGCTTGTTTAGTTTTTTAATTTCTCGTGTAAGTTTATAAAGGTATTAACTATTATAACTATTCAATTGGAAACTTTCAAATTTTAATTTAAGCTGTTATTAAAAAACAACAAAAAAAAATTAAGATTTACTAATTTCTTTAAATAGGAAATTATCAATTAATCTTATATCATTTTACCAAACCAATCCCCTTTTTTGTTCTTCCACCAATTTGACTGTCTTGTAAGTTTATTAGAATCTTCTGGGTTTTTTAAAAGGATTTTAACAGCTTCTTCCAAAAATATTGTATTTTGACTTCCCTTAGCAACGATTAATTTTTTATTTTTACTTTTTTCTAATTCTTGTTTAAGGAAATTTCACAAAGTAATTGAATCATCAAACGAATAAATCAAAGACATATTAAATCAAATTTTTTTCAACTCATCTTTTAAATGTTTATTCATATTTTCTCAAACCAAAAACAATTTATCTGCCATAGAATAGACATATCAAGCTAATTTTCTATGATCAGATTCTGTCAAATCTCACAACTCTCTCATATCTCAAAGAATAATTCGCAAATCACTATCAATAAATAAATTCTGTTTTATATTATAAACTGTATTTAAAACTTTTTTTACACTTAATGGAGATGAATTGTATGTAGAATCAAACAATATAGAATCAGATATTCCATTAAATACAGATAATCTTCATGGCTGTAATTTATAATCTAAAAAAATATCTTCAAATTTTTCAAAAATAGACTGTTTTCATTCTCTATAGTTGATAATATCCAATATAGCCAAAGATACTCAAATATAACCATAATGTGCCTTTCATATTAAATTGGTTGTAATATTTATATTTTTTTCCTTAATTTTTAGATCAAAATTAGCTAAAAGCTTTCCTTCTTCATAAGAAAATTTCTCATTTTCAAAATTTATCTCTCATTCACTATTATGTCATTCTGTTTGATATGTTAAATAATCTATTTCCAAATTATTTATCAAAGACATAGAATACAGATCATCTATATTCAAAAAAGCAAACTCTTTAGTATTTTCTATCATTTTCTTTTCTTCTTTAGCAATTTCATCTGGATTACCAAATTGTAAAGAATGCACCGAATCTATAGCAGTAAACACACCAATATTTGGTTTTACAATTTCCAAAAGAAATTCCATTTCCAACGGACGATCTATTCCATATTCCAAAATTATTATATCATATGGCTTTTTTGAAAACAAAAATTTAATTACAATCTGGAAAAGGGTTTTTATAGATCAAAAAAAGGTGGGAACAAACTCCTCTATTTCAAATATAGAAAGTGATAATCAAAGTTCTCAATTAAAGTTTTTTGTGGAAGTATATATTTTTTTATTGTTTATAAATTTAGATAAGCTTTGATAAATTATCATTCTTGCTGTTGTCTTACCTACACTTCAATTAATTCATACAACAAAAGCTTTATGTTTTTTAATATAATTTCTAGCAAAAAAAGCTAATAATTTATAATAAAAAGTAAAAATCTTTTTTTTCATTTTCTCAAACAAATGTTAAAACAAATACTTTATTTTCTTTCACTATTTTTTTGCTTATTAGGCATTTTTTTCATAATTTTATGTGCAGATTTTGAAACAATTTCCGATATGTTAAAGTCTTCTTCCTTCCTATTTAGTTGCTCTTTATTTTCAAATAATAAAACCACGATTACCATAATAGGAACAGCCAATAAAACACCAAAAAATCACATAATCATTCCTCAAAAAACCATTCAAATAAATATTAAACTTGCATTAACTCACAATGCTTTGTTCATAAAAATTGGCAAAAGCACATTTGTTAAAAGTAAATTTAACAATACATAAATTCAAGTTACCAACAAAGATAATCAAAATGCATTATACAACATAGAAACAAGAAAAAGTATTAAACCAGAAATAAATGGTCAAATATAAGGAATAATATCCAATAGTCATATAAACAAAGCAATTAATAGTTTGTTTGGTATATGTATTCCAAACCATCACATAATTACCAACATAAGCCAAACAAAAAAAGTAACTATTATACTCATCAACAATCTAGCCTTAAACCATACTCATAACTTTTTATACATCTTATTTATTTTCAAACGAGTAAGATTGTAGTCGTTTTTTCCTCATATTTTAGCTAAAAGGTTTGTGATTATATCTTTGTCTATAGAAAAAAAGATAGCAAAAGTAATAAAAATTCAAAAATTAATCAAAAATTTTGTAAATCAAGAAACAAAAGATATTATTATAGTACCTGCTTTTGCTATATATAGTTTTCCAAAAGAAATAAGCTCTGAAAGATGTTGTTGTAAAGCAGTTTGGAGTTGTTCTATAAACTGTAGGTTGGTAGAATTAGTAAAAATAAAATCTTTAAATGAATCAGGCAAAAATTTCATATTCATAATCATACTATCTATACCTAATATATTTATAGTTTTCTGAAATTCTGCTAAATAATTTAATCACAAAGACACCAACTCAACAGTTTGTGAAATCAAAAATGGAACGAATATTAAAAAAATAAAAAACAAAACCAATATTACTATAAAATAAGACAAAACAACAGACAGTCATCTTTTAATTTTTTTAGATTGAAATCGAGAAATAAACGACTCTACTATCATTGAAAAAATAAAAGCAGAAATAAGTAAAAAAATAAGATTTAAAGTATTGTATGCAAAATATCATATTACAACCACCAATAATCAAAACAATCGAAATTTAAACATATCTTTATTGGTCCGGGCATAAGATTTAAATCAAGAAGTCTGTTTGACTCTAGACTCTTCCATTTTTTTAAGTTCAAAAATCTCATCTAACTCGTTTTTTTTGGATTTAGACTTAAGTCTAAAAGAGGTTTTTTTCTTTAATTTATTAAGCCAATTGGATATTATTTTCATATTTTGCTCAAAAAGAATAAAAAATCATTTTTAAATTGCTTTAAAATATAATTATTAGTATCAGCTTTGTCAAACCTTTCGATCTGATTTTTTAATTCTCAAATATTTTTCTTGTTCAAACTAATAAATATTTTATAAAACCTAGTATTTATGTCTTTTTTTTCATATCAATTCTCTTTTAAAAATCTCAAAATTGCCCTTTTTATAGATACCCTATGCACAGCTTTTTTATGATATTTTAGTGGGATATTTATAGAAATTTGATTAAATTTTAAATTTGGATATTGATCAAAATAAAAAAAACCAAAAAATTTTGCTGAAAAATATTTTCTCTTTCTTATCAAAAAATTAATATCTTTTCATTTTAATCTAAATTTAGTTTTGAACATAATAAGTAGGAAATAAAAAGAAAAGCTTGAATATTGTTAAATAAGCAGTAATTGATTGCTATAAATTGTAAATTATGAATAATTGACCCTTCTCCAGTTTCATTCTTTTAAATTTCAAAGCAAAAATTGACCTTCTGTGGTTCTTTGTAAATCTAAAATCTGATATCATAATCAATTTAATATTCTACGAATATGTCTTTTTTTTCATTCTCAAAGTATTATTTTCACAAAGAATCATTTTTTGTTTTCAAAAAATTTAGCAGTTTTGATTGTGAGCAAATCTCATTGATCTAAAACTCATTTTTTCATTTTTTTGTAATCATTTAAGGAAAGATTTTTATCAATTTGCACTAAATACTCTTTTTCAACAGCATATTTTGGGTGCTGTAATTTATTTACTAAGGCCGAATCGTTTGTTAGAATCAATAGTCCTCTACTATCCTTATCAAGTCTCCCAATATAAAAATAGTTTTGAAATTCTTTTGGTAAAATTTTGTATATCGTTTTATTGTGTTTATCGTTTTTTGAACAAACAAAACCAACTGGCTTATTAAAAAGTATAACATCCAAACTTTGATTTAAATCTTTTATAGTTGTTTTTATTCCCTTTCATCTAATTTCCAACAAATCTCACATTTTTACTTCTTGTGAATAAGATTCTACCAATTCATCATTTAAAAAAACCTTTCAAGATTGAACCAAAGAAACAAAAGTCCTCCTAGATAAATTTAGATTTTCTTGTACATATTTATTTAAACGAATACCCATATTTTAAAACAAAATAAATTTAAGTTAACAAAAAAGAGCAATACCAAAATCACTCTTTTCTATTTTTTTTTCAATTTATTTCAAGATATTTTTATTGATATTATTCAATTTCAATATCTTCTACAACATCTTCTTCAATTTCTTCTACAACATCTTCTTCAATTTCTTCTATAAGATCTTCTTCAATTTCTAAATCTACAAAAACGTCTTCTGTTTCTAGATCAACTGGTTCTTCAACAACATTAGTATTGATACATCCAGCAACAAGCAATGTAGCTAGTGATAAAACTAGAACAGTTAGTAAACTTTTTTTCATATCCAAAAAATTACAAAATAAAAATACATTGATTATATAAATAAATATTAACATATTTCAAGAGAAAAAAACATTTTTTCTTTTGAAAATGACAATCAAATTTGTATAAGTAAATTACATATAAAAACATTTATTTGAAAACACTAGTCTCTATGAGAGAACAAGAGATAAATATAGATAAAATAAAAAACACATATAGAAAAACATACAGATTTTTTTTCAAATATTTTATTTATTTTGTGATTTTAATTCTATGAATCATAAAAATAATATCAATTTTTTTCAACAAAGACATTGTATTAGAAAATAGTGAGGATTTTATGGTAGAAAAAATTAGACTTGTTTGAGAATTCAACAAAACAACAAAGATACAAACAAATGATAGTAATATAAAAATACATATATTAAATTGAAATCTAGAAAACGACAAAAATCTTTTAATTTCTAATGATAATCTAATATCATATAATTGAATTATTTTGCCAAAAAACACTTTTATATATCAAACCCAATTATTAAAAAATCTTGAATATTTCAAAAATGACAACTATGATGTCAGTGAGTTAGAAAATTTAGCAAAAAATACAATTTTTATAAATTTAGATCAAATTGAAGAACCAACAAGACAATATACAGCCTTACCACTAAAAGAAAATATTGAAAATACTTTTTATATTAAATGTATAAAACAAAAAAAAATCTTTGATAGAGTTTGTAATAAATATGTTGATAATTTTTTGAACAATTTTTATATATACAATATAGACAAAGATTACAATTGATTAGAAGAAATTTTCCAATTGTTGTATAAAACTAAACATAAAACAAATTTTTGTAACGGAATGCTTAAATATATTAGCTATAGTAATGATACAAACGATAGACTAGAATCTATTTTTACAAAATGCTGAAAAGAATATCTTCAAAATTTTCAAGATTTTAAAAGTTTCTTAGAAATACAAGAACAGCTTAAAAACGGCTATATAAACTCAATAATTTATGATAATTTTAAATTAAATGAGTATAAACTAATTTCGTTTCAACAGATAATTTATAGTGACTTACATCAAAATATTGTAAATAATATTCGCATCAATTCATATTTTGATTATTTAAGTAATCTATTAAAAAACAACAATAAAATTGATCCTTTTTATTTAGATTTAAGTTATTGGTTTAATAATAATTATATATTAGATACATTAAACAAAAACAAACATAGATTTACTGAAATTAAAAAATCTGAAATAGAAAATACAATAAAAAACTTAAACTTAATAAACAATGGATGACTTTTAGAATGACATAATTGATTGAAAAAAATAATTTCAAACAAAAATTTAGAAGACAGCCAAAACGAAAACACAATAGAAACTGAAAAAGAGACTAAATTAGACTTAATATTAAAAAACATTAAGTCATTATCTTTTCTCAAAATAATAAATGAAAAGATTTTAGATGAAAAACTCAAAATTAGTTGATATTTTTTGGTAAAAACAAAGGAGGATTACTTACCAATATATTTGTGATTTTCGCTAAATAATGAGTGAATATTAACAAGCATTAATATAAATGAATACTCAGATTTAAACGAAACCATTGAAAAGATTATTCAACAAAAACAATATAGTATATCGGATACATATCAATATATACAAAACAATATAAATTTGTTTATTTCAAATGACAATATTTCTACTTGCGACCTAATAAATAACAGGCTAGAAAATTACAAAAACTCAAACAAACAAATAAATCAACTTAACCTTACACATTGTGACCAAAATAGCATCAATATATTTAAAGAAGAAAAAGAAAATAATGAAATTTATAAAATATTTTATAAAATTACATTAAATAACTTTAATATAAACAAAGTTCAAATATCAAACAATAAGCTTGAAAACGAGATTGAAGAATACTTAAAAAACATAGAAACCAACAACATTACTATAGCAACAGTCATACACGAAATTGTTTCATATAAAGATAATAATATAAATCTAAAACAAGAATGAACCAATAATATAATCATAGCAATAGAAGATTTTCAAAATTATTTACAAATAATTCCAACAGATATTTCAGAAGAAAAATGAAAAATTTTTATAGAATTTAAAATAAAAAATATTAACCTAATTTGAACATATGATATAAATGAAAAAATGCTTTATAGTTTATCATTCAAATATAAAGAAAATAACAACAATATTGCTCCACAAGATTTATTTATAAAAAATTTCCACTTATTGCTTACAGACAACCACAAAAATGAAATAAATAAATTTATGATAAATCCCAAAAATTATATTAGCAATGTAGATAAAAGTAGTGTTGAAAATTATGAACAATTACAATAAATAAAAGTTATAAGATTTTTAAAATTTTAAATATATAAAGCAACAATGTACAAAAAGTTTTCATTAGAAGAAATAGAAAAAATAAAGAACAATTTCATACCACACCTATACTCTATTGTAAAAAAAGAAAGATGTCAGTGAGTAAATGATTTGGTAAAGCACATTTTTAGAGAAGGAAATAATGTATATTTTTTTGAAAGATGAGATCCTTTTTTTAAAATAGCAATAAATAATAATATTTTAGAATTTACGGATGAGATTGAAAGAATTCAGTTATTTCTCGCAATGGAGGAAAGGTGAAAACTACAAAATTTACTAAAAAAATATATAATTAAAAAAGAAAGACAGATATGACAAAAAACTATTGAACAAATATTGTATGATGAGTTTAAAACATGAGATTATAGTTCTATATTAAACAAACCTTATATAGTTTTTGATATTGAAACTACAATGTGAGCTGGAAACAATCTAGATTCTTATAAATTTCTACTAGCTTATGCTATGAGACCATGAGATGAAAAAATGGATTATCATTATATAGACATAAATAGTTTAAATGATTTTGCTAAAACTCTTATAGAATTTGAATGATATATAATATGATTTAATAGTTTTGCTTTTGATAATCCAATTAGCATAAAACAATGATGATTTTGAGAAAATGAGTTGGAAATAATAAACAAAAAAAGCTTGGACATATTTCAGTTTATACGAAACATATCTGGGAAAAGAATCTGATTAAATAAATTATCTGAAACACTTATATGAATACAAAAAACACTAGAATCTGGTGCTGAATGAGAGGTTTTACGGAAACAGTATCAAGAAACATGAGATAAAAAATTTTTAGAAGAATTTAAAAAGTATTGTAAAAATGATGTAAGAATGACTGCTTTTGTCTTATTATACTTATTACATTTCAAAAAAATATTTATAGAGTGAGAAGAAATAAGTTTTAGTATTGAAGATTTTGTAAAACTAGCCAAACCAAAGTGAGAAATTAAAAATGAAGAAGAAAACAAATTTAGTAACCAATCAATCTTTGAATAATGAAAATTAAAAAAGACTTAGAAAAATTTTATGACCAAGAAGCAAAAAAATACTATTTTAGTAGAAAAAAATATCGATCTGATTGATATATAATTTTAGAAGAAATTAAAAAAAATCCAAAAAAAACAATCTCAATTTTAGAATTTTGATGTTGATCTGGAAGATTTATATCTTTTTTAAAACAAAATTTACAAAATAAAAAAATAAACTACATTTGAGTAGATTTATCAAAAAAACTATTAGAGTTTGCAAAAAAAGACAATCCTAAAAGTGAATTTATACAAGACGATATTTTTAATTATATTCAACAAACAAAACAAGAATCGTTTGATTATATCGTATGAATAGCAAGTTTTCAACACATCCCCAGCAAAAAAGAAAGCTTGTTTTTATTAAAAAACTTTTATAGAAGTCTAAATTATTGATGACAATTAATAATGATAAATTGGTCTTTTTCAAAACGATTTATACAAAAATACTACAAATCATTAGTAAGCTCTATCTTAAAATCCATATATACAGCTTCAAAACATAGTTGGAACGATTTATATATTCCATGGAAAAACAAAGGAGTTGTCAGTAAAAGATATTATCATATATTTACAAAAAAAGAGATAGAAAATCTAACAAAGACAACTGGATTTAAAACAAAGTTATTGACACACGTAGACAATAAATGACAAACAAAAGAAAATCGAAAAAACTCCAATAATATTATATTTATATGAGAAAAAAATATTTAAAAAATAATAGATTGAATTTAAGACTAAATTAAATATTCATTAAATTAGTAATAAATAAGTATTTACATAGATAATAATATAAAAATGAAAAAAAAACAAATTCTAATATTATTTGTGTTGGTCCTAATTTTACATTGATGTGCATCCAACAAAAGCAATATTCCAAGCCATACCAATCAAAATACAGACAAAGCTGAAATCTTTGAATATAACAAAAACAATAGTGAAACAATACATTACGAGAATAAAATGGAAAACTTTTCACTAGATTTTCCCAAAAATCGAACAATAAAAGAAAGTAAATTTAATGTAATAATATCAACACCAAAAAACGATAATATAAACGAAAATGTTATTATAGTCTCTCAACAACTACAAAAATTTTTAAGCATAGCTGAATATTATGAAGAAACTATTCTACAACTTGAAAAAATGCTTGAATGATTCAAAGAAATAAAAAGCACAGATATAGTTAAATGAGAATTAAAAGGTAAAACAATAATTTATGAACATACTTATCAAGAAGATGAAAACTTAAGATTGAAATCTCTACAAACTTTTTTTATTACATCAGAAAATCGTGTTTATTCTATAAATTATACAGCAACAAAAGAAAGTTTTAATACACACATAAAATGAGTTGAAAAAATAATTGATTCCTTTAAGATGAACAAATAAATATTTATTATATAGTTAAAAAACAAATGAAACTATATTTCAAAAAATCTGTTTTTATAACAATAACCTTTTCATTATTGTCAACAGCAATACTTTGAAGTACTTATTGAGAAGAAACTCTGTATTATTGAGAAGATAATATTTTTTGAAATAATGATTTACAGTGAATAGAACATAACAAAAGTGATATATGGTTTAAATATTGATGAAATAATTTTTGATGATTGTTTTTTATTACCAATATCAAAACTTTAGCCCACCCTGAAACCATCAAATTATGAAATGAAACTATAATGTGTAATAAACAAATAAATTGACTATATTACAATAATCAAAGAGGTATGAGGTTTTGGCCATTAGATCATTCAACATTAAATATATTAAAAGATATTTCATGAGATTATGAAGACATAGAAATTAATTGAGGATTCTTTACAGACTGTAAAAATGAAAACAAAAATCAAATTTATTGAAATATCACACATATTATCCAATGATATCAATATGAACTAATAGCTTGAGTGGAATTAAATTTTTGATGGAACACTTATCTAGGTTTTTGATTAAGTTTAAATTTACCAAAATTATGACAAAGTTTAAAAGTTTTTCAAGAAGATGATTGAATCTTTTTATCTTGATATATTTTTGATAATTATTGATGAATAGGTCTAGTTTTATGATCTTGAAATGAGATTTGTGTTAGCACACGACAAGTAGACCCTAGTAAAATATGTTCTTGAGATTCTTTTGTGCAATATGATAATTGTGGAAACACAAAAATTGAATACTGAACAAAAGATTGTAATTCTGTAGATCACTTATCTCCATGAATATTTTGTAAATATGATGATGAAAGATATTTAAATAAATGAGCATTTATTGACACCAAAGATCATCGAGGATTTGAGTATATAGAAATTATGCGTAAATCTTGTTTACATAGATGAAAATGAACTTTACAATGACAATGGATATATTACCCAAATGATTATATTAAAAAATCTGAGGTATTAAAAACTTTAGTAAAAGTTAGGGGAATAGCTTTTGATGATTTTTATATAGAGTCAGAAGATAAGTTTTATCCTTTTGATAAAATATTTGAAGATGTTGCACAAAATAACTGGTTTGTTTGGTATACCAACTATGCATTTACTCATTGATTAACAGATTGATTATATAATGTACAAAACAATAAAAAGTATTTAAATCCAGAAAGTTATCTTAACAGATATGAAAGTGTTAAAAAAATAATAGAAACATACAATGAAATAAATTGATGAAGTATAAAATTAAATTCCAAAACAAACTTAATAGATATTGATATTTCAAACCCATACTATAGTTATATTAGACAAGCAGAGTCTTTATGAATAATAGAATGATTTAAACAAAAAGACTGAACATACAAATTTGAGTGAGATAGATTTATTACTAGAGCTGAATTTGCAAAAATAGTTTCTATTCCTTTTATGTTATTATTAATTTGATACGAATAAAAAGTCATCTAAAATTTGACAGGAATTTTTTTTTGATTATAATGATATAAATTAATTTTATATCAAAACTTTTTAAAATGAAAAAAAACAAGTGAATCTTAAAAAAATCTATCTTATTTATTTTATGATGATTTTTTGTTTTATCCATAACACAATGAGCAAATATTCCAGGACTAACTTTAATCAAATCCAATATTTGAAATGCAATACAATACATAAAACAAAGTGTTTTCACAAGTTCTGGAATAAATAGCTGAACCAAACTAATGGATATAAATGCTAGTTCTTGATATATTTGGATAAATACATGACTATTATATGATTGAAATCCTTTAAATCAAAAAGTACTATCATTGGATAATAGCTGATATTTGATATATTCAAATATAATATCATCTCCAAACTATTATGTAAACAGTATTGATTTTGATAGTTGAACTCAAGTTTTAACACTAAATATTAGTTGAGTTTGACCAATAACATGATCCTTAGAATGAATTCAATGACCACAAGGAGAACAAGGTATTCAATGACCTAAATGAAATACTTGAGATCAGGGAAATACTTGAGCCAAGTGAGATACTTGAGAAGTTTGACCTCAATGAATTCAATGAAATACTTGAGCTACTTGACCTCAAGGTGAACAGGGAATTCAATGAGCAACTTGAGCTAAATGAGATACTTGAGAACAATGACCTCAATGACCTCAATGAAATACTTGAGCTACTGGTGCACAGTGAATTCAAGGAGTTACTTGAGCTAAGTGAGATACTTGAGCTACTTGACTTCAAGGAATTCAATGACCCAAGTGAAATACTTGAGCTACTGGTATACAGGGAATTCAAGGAGTTACTTGAGCTACTTGACCACAAGGTGAACAAGGTATTCAGTGACCCAAGTGAGATACTTGAAGCATTCCAAATCATGAACGATCTTGAACCTTTTTAAGATTTGAAAATCCTTTTGGTTGACGAGGAAATTTTATTAATCTTATTTGACCAAAATGAAATACTGGTGAACAGGGAATTCAGTGAACTACTTGAGCTAAGTGAGATACTTGAGCTACTTGACCACAATGAATTCAGTGATTCCAAGGTGAACAATGACCTCAATGAATTCAATGAAATACTTGAGCTACTGGTGCAACTTGAGCCAAGTGAGACACTTGAGCTACTTGACCTCAAGGTGAACAGGGAATTCAATGAGCAACTTGAGCTAAATGAGATACTTGAGAACAATGACCTCAATGACCTCAATGAAATACTTGAGCTACTGGTATACAGGGAATTCAAGGAGTTACTTGAGCTAAATGAGATACTTGAGCAATGTGAGCTACTGGTGCTCAAGGAATTCAAGGAGTTACTTGAGCTACTTGACCACAAGGTGAACAAGGTATTCAGTGACCCAAGTGAGATACTTGAAGCATATGAGGAATTTGACCTAGATGACATACATGAGATACTTGACCTCAATGACCTCAAGGGATAACTGGTGCTCAAGGAGCTACTTGACCAGCTGGACCATCATTAGATCGTTATCTAACAGGAATTAGCTTTGATATCAATACCAATTTATTAACATTATATGTTAGTGGAGCTACTACACTTTCAACAACAATAGATAGTTACCGAAGATTATGACAAAGCAATTATATTTACAACTATAATACTGGACAAAAGGTTTTAATATGAAATCAAACATGAGCTGAACCAGAAACTCAAGTAGAAATAAGAAATAATAGTTGATACAATTTGTTGTTAAAAAACTATAGTAGTGATGTAGGTGCTGTTGCTTGATTGTGATTTTGAGTACAGAATCAACCATGATTTAAAGCTGGTATAATTTTTCAAAGTATAGATAGTTATGGTCGTGGAGAGTTAATATTGTGATTAAATAACGATACCCAAACCCAACAACAAAGTATTATTGATTGAGATGCAATAATGAGGCTCAAGCATGTCTGAGAAACAGGAGCTGTTGGAATTTTAAAATCACCCGAAATTCAATGAGTAGCATTAGACATAAATGATACCATGAGATTAGAACCAAGATCAGAAGTGCCTTTTGATTGTACAGAAGAAACCTTATGAAGTATATTTTTTATTAAAAAATTGTACAAAGATGTTTGGTATGCATATCCTTGTTTTTGTGGTTATTTAGATCCGAATAGTGAGGCACAAGAATATGAATGGCTTGCAATGGGTAGATGAGACAATGTACAATGTTTAGCAGGTATATAATCAGATTAAAAAACAATGATCAATTAGCTTAACTCTAATTCCCACATAAAAATAGCTGAAGACTGTCAAACATTGAGAGATTCTTTTATTCATTTCATAGGAATATATACTACTTTATCTAGCAAATCTAAAGTGGATGACATAACTCCATCTATCTCATTTCCTAAAACTAAAAGAATATTTTTCTCTTTTTGAATTTCTAAACATTCATTTGATCATAAAGCTATAGCATTTTTTGTTATCTCTCAAGCTATAATAAAAAAGTCATTTTTTCTAGCAAATTCTATTGCTTGCTTAGTATCATCAAATCTTTTTAATCATACAGTATTTTCTGCTCCTAAAGAAGTTTTGATAACCTTTATTTGTTCATCTGGATGAGGAGTATATCAGCTCAACCAAACATCCCATCACAAAGCATCTGCTGTACGAATAATGTTTCATACATTATATGCACTACGAACATTTTCTAACAATACTATTCTATTTTTCATTAAAACACAAAAATAAACATAAAAAAAATTTAACAAAAAAATAGCCATATTTAAACACTAATAATTTTATTTCTTGCTTTTTCTTGCTAAATAATCTATCAATAAAACAATTCCAAATCAAATTATAAAAATAATTGTCGTCAACAAAACTTCATTAGATCGTGCTGGTAAAATATTTTTTTCCACCAAAGCTTGAGTCTCTCCATGTCTATCTATGAATGTGGAAATTGTTTTTTTCCATGGCCATATTTTGTTTAAAGATCCTAATATAAATCAAATCAAAACTACCACCATTTGATCATGCCATTTAGATTTTATCCAATGTAACAATTTAGCAAAGGAAAGTATTCAAATAACAGCTCAAACAATAAAAATCAAAAGTGGAATAATTGCTTGAAAATTTCATTCAACTATTGCAACAACTTTTGATAATACTTCTTGATATTGTCATAAGATCACTAATATATAAGAACCACTAATCCCAGGTAATATCATAGCAATAATTGCTATAAATCAGCTAAAAAACATTGTCAAAAGTCCTGTTCATAAATTTATAGCTGGCAAAGAAACAAGATAATATCACACAATTAAACCGATAAGCAAAAATAATAAATAGATAGTTTTCTTTTTTTTCAAAGACTTTCTAAGAATAATTGCTGATGCTAAAATTAATCAAAAAAAGAAAGCCCAAACAAAAGATGGATACGTAAATAATAAATAATTTATCAGTTTTGCAAAAGTAAATATTGCTACAAAAATTCCTCAAAACAACAAAACAAGGAAATTTCCATTTATAGCTTTCCATGCTTCTTTTATTTTTCATTTTAATAAAAGTTTTAATGTTTTTTTATTGAAAGCGTATAGTGCGTCAATTAAATCGTCGTAAATTCAGGTAATAAATGCAATTGTACCACCAGAAACTCATGGTATTACATCGCAAGTTCACATCAAAAGTCATTTTAAAAAAACCATAATTTTTTTCATATTTTCAACAAAAAAATAAAAGCTTTCAGATAATAAGAAGCTATTATTTTTTTTCAAGTGTTTATGGATTTTTATAATCCTGCCTTAATTTTAGCTACATCATTGTCTTTCTGAGCGTTATTGTTACGAAGAATTTATTTGCAGAATCCAATTATCTGTTAACGAATATTTCACAACCCACTTCTTGCAGCCCCGCCCCACAGTATTGCGGGGCTACAATTAAAATGGAAATTACTAACAACAAAACTGCCTCCCTTCTATGGAGGGAGTTGCTTGCTTTTTGCTATGGCAGGCGCGACCCCGTAGTACTACGGGGCGCGCCTACATCGTTTTTATTTTATCATTTCATCACAAATGTTTTTTATTGTAATAACGGGCGGTTGATAACCGCCCCTACATCATTTCATCATTCATCCCGCTAAGCGGGACAAGTCATTTTATCATTTTAACATTTTATCGCGAACACCGTGAGCATTCATCATTTTATCGCGAACAAAGTTCGTCAAGCAACTTTCCAACTCTATAAACTCTCCAATGACCCTGATAAATCTACTTGTCAGCCAGACAAGCTATCCAACTCAGTAGTTTCCTCCTTGTTATTCCCATTAATTTGCCATTGAATTATCAATTCTATCTCATCAGAAAATTCTGATTTCAAATCAGATAATAAAGTATCATATATATCATCTCTATCTACTTCTTCAGGAGAATATAAGTTTAAAAATAATATAATTTTTTCTTGTTGTAAGAATTTATAATCCAATAAAACAATTCATTTAAATGTACTATCAAAAATATTTTTCACTTTGGACATCATCAATTGTTCTTTTGTTGGTTCTTTTGAAATATATACACTAGAAATTTCAACTATATTCAAATCCAACTCAATAGATTTCTGTAAATTTAATGATAATATTTTTGTCAAATCGGTCTTATTTTCATTCGTGATTAAAACATCACTTGGAACATTCAAAACAGAATTGATACGAATTAAATCATCTCATAAATTTTGGAAAGAAACTTTATCTAAGTCAATTTTCGTATCTATAGATTTAAAATAAGATTTTATAGTTTCATTTATTTGATTATTTATTTTAATATTATCAGAAATTTGTAACATAGATTTTTTAAGAGGGAAAATGATAAGCAGAACAAAGAAGAACACCATTAAGAATACAATCAAACTTCTCTTTTGTCACGCTCTATTGGTCGGGAAAAATCAAAATAGATATAATATAATCACTCAAACAATAATTATCGCCACTAAGTTGGTTAAAAATAATAAGAAACTACCTTGAATTATAGAAAAGTCTAAAAAATATATTCAGATTCAAACTACAGAAAGTGGTGGTAAAAGTGAAACAGCGACTGTAACACCAGCAATAGTCTCTTCTAATTTTTTAATTCATAAAGATAAAAAAGCAAATGCTCATGAAAATAAAGCCACAAAAAGATCAAGAATAGTGGGAGAAATTCTAGAGGTTATTTCTGGTGTAATATGAGAAAATGGAACAATGACTGAAACAAATATACTAGATATAATAGCAACAAAAATACTCAGCAACAATATTTTTATACTTCTAAAATACATTTTTTTATGACCATTTGTAATAGCAAATGACAATGATTTTATAGGATATAAAAGCGGTGAAATAAACATAGCTCAGATTGTAACAGGGATAGAATTCATAAACAATCATAATGCAGCAATAACACAAGCCAAAAATAACTGTATCCAATATAGTTTAGTAGAGTACGAATCATTTATTATTTGTTGTGCTATTTCACTTTTTTTGGAATCAGCTAATTTCAATAATGCTATTTTATCAAAAAATCTAGTAGACTTACCTACATTACATTTTTTATTGGAATCAGCTCCTACTTCTACACCATCACACTCTTGTACATTATTCTTGATTTCAATTTCTTTTTTTTCAAGATCAGAGTTAGTATCTCATTCCAACCACCAAATTCTTATACGTTTTCAAATTTTCATAAAAACATTCACAAAATATAAATCAATTCAATTATATACAAAAACATAAAAAAAAGCAAATTTCAAATTGTTTTAATTTTTCAAAAAACTAAACTAAAGTTGTTTTTAGACTTATAAATTGGAATTTAATGATTTTAGCACTAGCTCCTATGGATGGAATTACTGACCTAGCCTGTAGGGTTATAACAAAAAAAATCTTTGAAAAACATAATAAAAATCCTGAAAATCAATTAATACTACGAACAGAGTTTATGACATCTGATGGTTATATTGCAAATCCAGATAAAGTGATAAAACATATAATTCATACAGAATATGAAAATCCACTCATATTACAGATTTTTTGATGAAATAAAAAAAAACTTTTAAAAACAGCTTTAGATATTGAAAAAAAGTATTGAAATAAAGTTTTTTGAATTGAGTTGAATATGGGCTGTCCAGCAAATAATGTTATGAAATCTTGATGATGATCTGCTTTATTAAAAGATAAAGAATCCAGTCTAGATATTATCAAAACTCTATCAGAAAATTTGAAACTTCCATTTAGTATCAAAAGCAGAACAGGGTTAAATGAAGAGGATAAAAAAGCACAAATGAATTTTCTCATAGAAGCTAGTAATTTTTGCCATATGATTACAATTCATGCAAGGACACTCAAAGAACTTTATAGTGGAAATTGAGATCGAGATTTTATCTATGAATTAAAAAAAGGGGCCAACAAAAACTGTAAAATAATAGGTAATGGAGGAATCAATTCTTTTGAAGAAATAAAAAGTAAAACAAAAAATTTAGATGGAATAATGGTTGGTCAATCAGCAATATGAAATCCACGAATATTTACTTGATATAGTCCAAGTTTACAAGAAAAATTTGAAACAATTTTAGAACATATAAGTTTGCTAGCAAAGTTTGAAATTTTTATATCAGATCTAAATTCTCAAAATTTATGAAAAAACAAAATAAAGCCAAAATTAAAAGAGATAGAATCAATTGATATTCAAAAAAATTATAAAAAAGTTTATTATACTCCTCTACTTTTTAGAAAATATCTACATCAATACTTAAAAAATATTCCTAATTCAAAAGAATTAAAAGAACTTTGCAACAAAACAAAAGATTTCAATCAAAGTGTGAAAAACATTCAAGATTTTTTTTCTAAAATAATTTAAATAAGAGGTTTTTTATAAAATATCATCTTAAAAAATGGCTTAATAATAGAATTTTCAACACTCTACTTATTACTCAACTCTAGCAAACAAAAAAAGTCCTCCAAAATTTGACAAAAAGGACTTTTTTGTTTATAATAGAAATGTTTTAATATAAATCTAATAAATATGAATAAAAAAGATTACCTTATAAAACTATTAGAACAATTGTCACCAGTGCGATCTTTGGCAAAATGATTCAAAATAATTGTAGAACAATGAGAGCTACAAGATTCTATAATTGATATGCTTATAGAGGCTATCATGTGAGCTATACATACAGTCAAAGAACAAGTTTCAAAAGATAAGCTTGAAAAATGATTAATATATTTACAAAAAATACAAAACATGGAAAAAAAAGAGGATAAAGAAAATCAAAAAGAATTAGAAGAGATTGAAGAAATCTTAGAAAATTTTTAATTTTTAAAAAAAATGAGTATGAATAATATAGAGACTCCACAAACAAAAAACAAGGAATATAACAAGGAATATCAAGAACAATACACACAATTAGAAAATATTATAAATCAATTAAGTGGTGAGGAAAGTGTAAATAGTGGTGAGGAAAGTGTAAATAGTTTTGATAAAAGTGAAGTTGAAAATTTATTTACAACAGAGTTTTTTCAAAAAATAGAACCAAAAAATGCAGAAAATATATATAAAAATATAGACACAATTATTAAACAAAATAACAATGAATTAACAAATAAAGATATAGAAATCCTTCAGAATATATCAGACATTCTCTACCCTATAGCACATCCAAAGCTAACAGATTTTGGAAAAGATGAAATAACAACAGATTGGGGGGGGGGGAAAAAAGAACAAATCTATAATAAAAACGATTCTAATGTAGAAAACAATATAAGTGATGCCCAAAAAACAATAAATTATCAGTTAACTCAAATAGATTCACTTAAGTCATTTCCACAAATGGAAAAGTTATATGGTGTGTTAAAAAAAATAAATACAATACTTGATACAAAAAACATAAAAAAAGAAAATATTCAGTCTTTACAGCAATTTTTAAGCAATAATTTAACTAAAGATGATCTAAATATATTTAAACAAACATCTTTTAAAAACAATACTCGAGATTGAAAGTTTGGTCCAGGAACAATGAGAGTTTTAGAGTTATTTTTAGTTAAAAGCGAAAATGCTATCAATCGATATCTCAAAGCTAAGGAACTAATAACTAAAAACAAGACAACACAAACAACTGAAACAACACAAACAGCAGTAAAAAATTCAACACAAGATACTGTTGATACAAACGAGGAAACTAAAGAAAATGAGAAGGCAGTTATTGAGGAAATAGAGGAAATAAACTCTTTTAACCAATTAAAAACAAACATAACCTCTATTAATGATAAAAATTTAAATAAATTTATTACTAATATAAAAAGTATAGAAGATTGAATGTTTGATTATAAAGATAAAGAGATTAATGAGCAAATAGAAAAAATAGTCAAGTTAAAAGATGAAAAAGAAAAACTAGAAGAAGAACTAAAAGGACAAGAAAAAGATCTTGAAGTGGGGAAATGATTTAATAAAGATATAACAAAGAGCATGAACAAAAGAATCAATAATACTAAAGAGGAAATTAAAAAAGCAGAAAAAAATATAGATAATGCTGAAAAAGAATTAAAAAAATTAGAAAATGAAAATAATACAAATATGAGAAAAAATGAGTCAAAAGAGAAAAAAATTATTAGAGAGTTAGAAAAATTAGAAAATGAAATTACAAACAAACAAAATGAGTTATTAAAAGAACAAAATAATTTAGAGAAAAAAATAAACAATCTAAATAGAGAAATATCTGATCTTGAAACAACAATAGAGAAGATTCAAGACAAAGAAAATAAAAAATTATTTGAATTAGAAAAGAAAAAGCTTGAAAAAGAAAAACAACAAAAGGAGAAAGAACTTAAAAATATTAACAATGAATTAAAGAAGTTAAATACAGATAAAAATATAGGTCTCATAGATAAATATAGTAAACAACTTGAATCTAAAATAGATAAATATGGTGAACAGCTTGAATCTAAACAAAAAAAAGAAAAGGATAATGATAATAAGCAAGAAAAACAAGAAAAAACAAAGAAAACAAAAACTAAAAAAAATAACTTAAAACAAAAGAATGATGAATCAAACAAATCTTCAGATGATTCAGAAAAGCTTTGAGATGGGTTATTAGAAGCATCAGGAACATGACAATCTCAAAGTATAGCAGAAGAAATAGCTTTTTCAGCTATGAGACTGAATGTAGCAGAAACATTAAATCAGGATAATGTCAGTGAACTAACTGATTACAAAATCCGTGAGGAAAAAGCATTTAAGAACCAGGACTGAACCTATACTTATAAAATAAAATATAAGATTTTAAGAAATGATCAAGAAAACAATAAATCCTAATTTATAAAATATAGTTGAAAATAAAATCTACACAAAAAAAGTCCTCCAAAATTTGACAAAAGAGACTTTTTTGTTTATAATATAGTTGCCATTAGAAGCAGGCTAGGATATGATAAATCCTAGGACTCAAAAAGTCTAATAATATGCTTCTTTGGGAGGTTAGGTATTCCTACCTTCCTCCTTTTTTTTATTGAAAAAAATATTTTTATTCATATCTTATATAATATATTTTAATTTTTTAAACAAAAACAAAGTGAATTACGAATTATTTAAACATAAAAATAAATGAATTTTTTTGGTCGATATGAGAAGAGAAACCGATTATATTTTTTCAGAAATTACAAAAGCATCCTTGAAAAAACAAATAAAAAACAATAAAAAAATATGAATTATTGTAAATAAAAAATGATTTTCAAATGGTATTTTTTGTCAAAAATGTTGATATGTGCCAAAATGTAATAAATGCGATATAAATATTAGTTATTATAAAATCAATGAAGACAAAATATGACTTTGTAATATATGTAAAACACAATATAATTTTCCAATAGAATGCCCTCATTGTCATTCATCAGAAATTAAAGAATTTGGGATATGAGTTCAAAGAATAGCAGAAGATATCCAAACAGAATATAATGTAAAAACAGTAATTATTGACTCTGATTCCACAAAATCAAAGAAAAAAATCAAAGAAATTTTAGAACAAAAAGATGTTCAGGTTTACATTTGAACATCATTACTAAATACTCCTATTAAGTGAATTGATTTAGATTTGATAATATTTTTGAATGCTGATATAGGTTTAAATATTCCAGACTACTCTGCTGCAAAAAATAATTTTTATTTTTTATATGATACTTTTGTAAATCATACTTGCAAAAGTTATATAGTGCAAACTTTCAATCCTGAAGTTTATAGTATCAGAAATGCTTGTAAAATGGATAAAGAATTGTTTATATCAGAAGACAATAAATTTAGAGAAAAAAATCTTTATCCACCATTTTCCGACATTTGTGTAATTTCTCACAAAAATGAAATAGAAGAAAACTTATTTAATAAAATAGATAGAATGTACAAAGATTTATTGTATTTAAAAGATAAGTATCAAATAGATAGTTTGGAAATCTATACTACTCCACCATTGATTTACAAAATGTTCAATAAATATAGATATAATATTATTTTAAAATGAGAAAATCTAAGAAATTTTATGGACATAGTTTATACAAAACTAAAAATAAATCAAAAGCACTTTAAAGTAGATCGAAATGCAGAAAATATAGTTTAATTGCCTTACAAGTAATAGTCTTGTAAATTTGATTAGCAAACTTTATGAATCCATCATTAGTGAATAAATTTTAACAACTTTTAATTACTATTTAATAACTTATAACAAACAAGTCAAATCAAATTAGGTCAAAAATAAGCTTTTTTTGTAAAAAATAAACATTTTCAATATAATTAATTATGATTTATTATTTTATAAAAAAATAAAAATATGGAACAAAAGCTAAAAAACATTGTATTTGACACAAACTACAGCAGACAAATAAATAATTGATGAGTTGTAGATTTTCCTATTACTAAGACCCAAAATCAAAAAGACGAACAAAACAATAAAAAAGAAACAAAAAAATGATTTTTAGATAAGCTAATAGAATCTATTATGCCTAAATGAAAGTCTGGTTTTGCTAAAAAAAAGAACACAAATAACGAAAATGAAGAAAATCCAATATTAAAAAATTTATCTCTAAAAGAACAAGTAAAACAAATTATAGAAATGCCTGATGAGGAATATTCTGATAAGGTTTTAACTAGCCAATTAAGGCAATATATTTCAGCTACAGAAAAACAATATTACAAAACAATTTCTGATTATAAATCTCACATTGCACCATCTTTTTGGGAAACAAATAGTACACATTTCAATATCGCCTGACTTCTAGGAAAATCCTATTATGTGCAAAGTTATCCTTCTTATATTGATGCACTACGAACAAGAGAAATATTTTCATTTGATGCAAAACGAGATATGAGTTTTCTTTTATATCCAAAAGATGATGCTGCAATACAATCTATGTTAAAACAAAAAGCAACTCAATTAAAAGCAGAAATAAGTGAATCTATCAGGAAAGGAATAACTCTTGATACTGAAATTGAACAACAATATAGAGATGTAGAAGATATTAGACAAAAATTAACTACCCGTGAAGAAAGATATTTTGAATTATGATATTATACAAATCTTTATGAAGAAAAAGAAGATAAACTAAAAGAAACTGGAAGAAAGTTTGAACAAAAAATTTCTGGGTATTGAGTAAAAGTAAAACATTCTATTCAAAGAATGGACGAAGGCTTTAATAGTACCCTGCCTTTATGTAATGATGAATTGTGAATAACAAGAAGTGCTGTAACATCTTCTTTGGCCTGAAGCTTTCCTTTTATTTCAAATGATCTTATAGATAAAACTGGGATTTTGTATGGACTAAATAGTTACACCTGATCTTTGGTGATATTTGATAGATTTAGTTGAAAATTACCAAACATGAATAGCTGTATTTTAGCTACTTCTGGAGCCTGAAAATCTTTTGCAGTAAAATTAGAAATTTTAAGATATTTAATAAACTGAATTGACGCTATCGTTATAGATCCAGAAAACGAATATAAGTGACTTTGTGATAGAGTTGGTGGTACTTATGTAAATATAGCCACTAATTCACAGCAATATTTAAATCCTTTTGATATACCACCAAATATAGAGGATGTAGAATATTGACCATGAGATCTTCTTAGAAGTCAAATAATGAATCTAATATGATTGATAGAACTTTTGATTTGAGACTTAAATACCGAGGAAGAAGCTTTATTGGACAAGGCTTTACAAAGTACTTATAACTTAAAATGATTCTCTTTTGAGGAGACAAAATATGAATGAAAACAACCTCCAATTATGGAAGATTTAATGAACACTTTGGATGGTATGGATTGATGAGAAAAAATGGCATTGAAATTAAGTAAATATGTTACTGGTACTTTTGGGAAAGTTTTCAACAATTATACAAACGTAGACATTAGTAATAAAATGACTGTTTTTAGTATAAGAGATCTAGAAGATGCCCTCAAAACACCTGCCATGTTTAATGTATTAAACTTTATTTGGACAAAAGTAAGAGCACAAAAGAAAAAAAGATTGTTAGTCTGTGATGAAGCATGGATTATGTTGAAACATAAAACATCTGCTGAATTTTTATTTTGACTAATCAAAAGAGCCAGAAAATATTGAGTAGGAATTACAACAATATCACAAGATATTGAAGATTTTATAAGAAGCGAATATGGTAAGCCTATCATATCAAACTCTGCTTTACAAATATTATTAAAACAATCTACAACTTCTATAAAATCATTAAATAGCTTATTATGATTATCTGAAGCAGAACAAAGAAGATTGGTTTCTTGTGGAGTATGAGAATGATTAATTTTTGCATGAGCACAACATGTATGAGTAAAAATATTGGCTTCTGCAGAAGAGGCAACATTTATATCTACAGATGTAAAATAATATGAATAAAAAACAAAAAACATATAGCAACAAAACCGAACTAGCATTGTCTGCATTAATGTTTTTTTCTCCATTAATACAAAATCTAATCAAAAAAAATAATATAAATATAGAAGAGTCCGAAAAAAATTTTTTGAATTGATATATTAAGTTATGATATTTTAATATAATTTTGTTAGGGATTAGTGTGTTTTTTCAAATTATTTATTACACAAGCAATAACAAATTGTTCCAAAGTTTATGAATTATTTTAAGTATAGTATTGTGAATATCTTTGGTTATTTGAAGTGTTTATGCAATATTAAACAAAGAAATTCTTTGAAAAAATAATGAAAAAGATTTTAATTACAAAGACGAAAAACTATTAGATAATATTTTATACTACATTCCAGTATATAATGTATACAAACGATATAATGAACATAAATTTGAAAATCCAAATATACTTTTAAAAGAATCTTTGTTGTTGCGAACAGTATTTACAGTGTTTTTGTTAATCTTTCCTTGAGAAAACTTAATAATTATTCTCATCCTTATTGTTGCTTTAAGAATAATATCTATAGCAAATTGATTATATTGATGAGAAAAGTTCAATATAATAATAAATAAAATTTTCAAAAAAAATCCAGAAGAAATATGGGGATATATATTAGGGGTGAGCACAACATTATTTAATTGAAAAAAAATAACAGAAAATATTAGTAATATTAAACAAAAATTTGAATTAATACCAAAAATAGATTACAAACAAATATTGTCTCAATACTTGATATTACTAATTTTGTTATGATTTTTATTTTATTTGTGAGTAAGTAATAATAACATTAATCTAATTTTTGCGGCTTTATTAATTACATGAAGATATGGTGTAATGATAATTAAACGAAAACATGTTCCAAATATACCGATTTTAAAGGAATTTGTTAATTTATTTTTTAAAAACAAAAATGAAAAAAAGATTTAAGTTAGTTTTAAGTATGTTTATGTTATTAGTATGAATTGTGTGAATTTCAAGCGCATGATTTGATCTAATAATAAGTGAAATTTCTTTAAGTAATGAAGGAAATACAGTAGCTTTATATTCAGAACCATCAATAAATATAAAAATAGAAAATATATGAAATGAAGCTGCAAAAAATAATTCAACTATATCAGAAGGATTTATAAAGTGTATAGAAGTAAATTCTTCAAATGAAGTGTTTAAATCATCTGCTATGAATACATTTATAATAAATCCAGATAGTAGTATGATTGCTTGAAACTTAAATTTAAAAAACACTTTAACTCAAACTCAAAGAGAAGTAACAATAGAATGTAGTATAAATAAAGGCTGAGCACAAAACAACAATTTTACTAGTAGCGAAACAGACACTAGCAATAATTCAAAAGAGTTTTCTTTTTGGGTAGATAAATTATCTAGATTTGATTCTTCTATGGACAGAGCAATTGAGCCAATAAAAAAAAACTTAGATGCAGCAGAACCAAATTCTACTTTATGATGATGAGATTCTATAAGAAGCTTTGTTTTTAATAAAATAGTAAATGTGGTAACTCCAATTATAATTATTGTTGGTATTGCAGTATGAATTATCTGAGCATATAAGTTATTTTTTTCAGATAAAGAAGAAGATACAAAAAAATGATTTATGCTAATAATTTATTGAATTTTAGGAATAATTATTATTTTAAGTGCTAGATATATTTGAAATGTAATATTTGAAGATATGTTTAGATCAGGAGATGCAATTTGATTGAATTGAGTTGATTTAGCACAACAAATATATGAAAAAATAGCATATCCATTTATAAAAATAATAGTATATCTTGCATTATGAGTGCTATTTTTGGTACTAGCTGGTAAAACATTATGATTTATTACAAAATCAGATTGATCTGGTCAAAAAAAAGCAGGAACAATGATTGCACGAAGTGCTATATCTATGTTGGTTATAATATGAGCAAAACAACTAGTAGAAGCTGTATATTGAAAACAAGAAACCGTTTTAAATCAAAGTGCTCAAAACTTATGAGAAATAGGGGGCTGAATATTGGCGGATAAAAGTATTCCTATATTATATACAGTAATCAATCGAATTATGGGATTAACATCTCTAGTTGTATTGGTAATAATAATATTCCAAACATTTCAAATATTGGTCAATCCCGATAAGGCTGAAAATCGAAAAAAAATTAGCAAAACAATATTATATATTTTTATATGAATATTGATTATTGGAACAGGATATGTACTTACAAACTTCCTTGTAATCAACTAATAGTCTTGCTTTTTTTACAAAAAATTATATACTTAATGCATCATTTATAACTAATTATTAAATAGTGTATAATTTATACCAAAGTAATTTACGAAAAGATATACAAACAAAAATATATGACAAACCACACTTTACAGTAAAATTGTTTGGTAAAGAACATTTTTGATTAATAAAAGAAAAAAAAGTATGAATATTCAAAACAAGGTGGCTACAAATAATGTGAGTAGTCCTACCAACAGATAAAGAATATGTTAGATCAGAATTACAAAAACTACAAGAAAAATACAAAAAAGAAAAATGAGTAATTTTTGTCCAATTGTGTCTACTCAACGAAATAATAAGATTTGAAAATGTGTGAGTAAGATCTGATAGTTTCTTAAATGATATGAAAGAAATGAGATTACAGGTTCGTCAACAAATGAAAGATTTGTACTGATTAGAAACAGCTTTCAGAGAAAATATGCCACAAGCAAATATAGTATATGACATTACAAAATCAGATGAAGATTTGATTAAAGAAATGAATTCTGGTTGCAAAGAAAGAGTAAAAAAAGCTATAAAAAAAGGAATTGAATTTGGTGTAGCTTCTCCTGATCAGTATGATCTATTTTACCAAAAATGGGTAGAGCTTTCGTGAATGAAAGGGTTTAATATTATACCAAAAAAACAATACAATAAATTAATTAGATATATGACTCAAAACAATCGTGGTAATTTGTTTACTTCTACAATAAATGGAGATATCATTGCTGGAAGTATTTGTGTATACGACCAACATCGTATAATTTATTTATATGGATTTTCAAATAGAAAATATTCTAATATAGGAGGTCATCATTATCTAAAGTTTAAAATTTTTGGACATGCTAGAAAACTATGAATGACTTATGTAGATATGCTTGGATGAGCCCCAACAGGATTTCCAACTCACCCACTCAATGGAGTAAGTAGATTTAAAGAATCCTTGTGATGAACAAAAATAGAACAATACGGCAGTTATGATCTCATAATTAGACCACGATTATATAAGTTATTTAAATTTTATTTTAAATTAAAAAACAGAGAATAAAAACAAATATTTTATTATAAACACAGCTCACCTCATACCACACACCAATAGATACTTATGTCAAAAAGAAAAGAGCAAATAAATCTCTTTTTTTTCATATTTTTTCTCTTTTTGAGTATAATAATAGTGTATATTATATTTATTCTAATATGATAATATGACTGAAAACAAGAACATAAATTTATGAGAAATCTTAAACAATAGTAATATTGAAAATTTTTCTACTAATGAAAACATAATACCTCAAATAAACAAAAACAACAATTTAGACAACAATAAAGATACAATTAATTTAGAAAATATAAAAATAGAGGAAGCCAAAAGCTTTAGTAATGAAAAAATTATTTTTGAAAATATTGAATTAGAAAATAAAGAAAAAAAACATTATCGCATTAATTATCGAAAAATTTTTATTATATCATTTTTAACAATAATTATTACAGTAAGTGTTTCTATATGATTGAAAACTTACAACAATTATATAAATGATCAAGTGACTAATATAGAAAACAAGGAAAACAAAATAATATCAAATATAAATAAAATTAAAGATTTTTTAAAAACTTATTTAGGATTAGATACTAAACATTGAGCGGGGAACAATTATAATCTTATAGGAGAAGATTGAATCAACAATCTAAATGAAATAATAAAATCTAAAATAAACTATATACAAAAAAAAGATATATTAAGTACAGCCGTAAAAAACTTGAACAACAACATTTTGTCTAATCATAAAACACTAGAGAATCTAAAAAAATCTATTAGTAAAGAATGATTTTTATCAAAAGAAATTTGAGAGATTATATCAAGTGAAGAACAAATATCTTCAATTTACAACTCACTACTCTCTTTGGAGTCTATAAAGTTTAGTAGTGCCATAAATGTTTTTCCCTATTTAGATACATTTATTGAATGATTATCTAATGCTAGCAAAATATCTAAAAAAGAAATAGAAGAAAAAAATAAAATAATTATATCAAGGTGAGAAAAAGATATAAATTTATATCTTAAAAATTGTTATTTAAATCCATTTGAAAGTGATTATGAATGTAGTACTATTTGAGATTTTGAACAATATTATAATCTAAATGATGATAAAACTTTTGATACAAGTTTTTTTAAAAGTTTAATAAAATACACAGACACAAAATTAGAACAATCTGAACTTCCAAGTTTTAGCATAGATTTTAAAAAATTTGATAAAAATAGTAATAAAATTTCTTTTAATATAGACATAAATACATTCAAACAAGATGAACTTGAGTTAGCTAAAAAAGGAATATTATCTCCTCATGTGTTTATTTTAAACAATTTAATAAATAACTTAAAACAAAGTAAATTTATTTTAGGAAGAGGAATATCTGTAAAAACATTAAAAACTGAAGCAAAAACAATAGAAATAGGATCAACAGAATTTACAATCAACAATTCAAATAAATCATTTACAGTAGAAATACAAAAAGAAAGTGAAAGAGAAATTGATGATTTTATAAGTACAAATAATTAGTTTATTTATCATAATAAAAAATATAATGTTTAAAAACAAATGAAATCAAGTAAATAATAACGAAAATAAATGAAACATAGCTTTCCAAAATTTTGGCAATAATTTCAAATCTAGTATCAATTGGTTTAGGCAAAACAAAGATAAAGTAAAATTTTTGATACCTATTGCTATCATCACTAGTGTTTTAATGATTTATATGATAATAAAAACTTTTATAAACATTAGTAATCTAAACAAAGAATCTAAAGAACTTTATCAAATAAAAAACTTTAATATAAAAGTTCTAGAAAATAATGATTATACAAAAGAAGAAATTAAATCTAAAAAAACATTAAATGATTTAATAAATTATGAAATAGAATTATCAAAAGAAATAGAAAAATATAATTCTTATCTATCTATTTTACAAAGTCCTTATTCTAATTTTATGAAATACATTTTTTTACCAGAATTAAACATTTGGAAAGATCCTTTTACAAATGAAATAGATACTGATTTAATCGGTATAAAATATTTAGAAAAAAATCCTTACAATGATATAAAATTAATTCAAAAACGAAGTGATTTTATTAAAAATGTTTGAGCAAATAATGAATTTAATAAGATAGAAAGTATAGTAATTTGAGACATAATAGAAGAATGAGATAGTTTTCACATTCCTATGAATATTAAATTCATTTCCAATTCAAAGCGTTCATTTTTACTCCTTGTAGAAAAATTATCTATTACCTCCAATCAAAAAAACATTTCATTAATCAACGAATTTATATATAATCTACGGAAAAATATAAAAGAAAATAAAATAGAAACAATTGAAAAATTGAAAACAGAATTAAATTTAGATGAAGAAAAAGTAATATGATATAGTTTATACAAACGAATATTTTCTGAACAAAAAAATGATTTATTAAATGATGAAATTATAAACAAAACTATAAGAGAGCTTGTAGTTTGTGAAGATAGTGAAAAAGATAGCTTATGTTTTTATAAGTTTAGAGATAAATACAGAGCAATACCAAGTTTAGCTTACACAATAGGAGTAGAAAATAACAAGAACAAAACAGAAGAATTAAAAAAGTTTTTAAATAATCTAGCACCAATCATAAAAATAAATACTTTTACCTTTGAAAGACACTTACAGCAAGATTTGAAAAACTTTGAAAATATACAATATAAATGAGAAATACAGATGGATATATATGGAAAAGGAATTAGCGATGAGGAAGTAGATGAAATAGCAGAAAAGTTATGAGAAAAATGTATTAATGAAAAGTTGAGTCCAGAGATAGCTCTAAAAAAAATAGAAAATACTTTAATAAATATATGAGATATTGTAAAAGTTGACACAAAAAACACTTCAAATTTACGAGAACTTAAAGGTATAATTGAAAATATAGAAAGAGAATATAATAATTTGAGTAACAATCAAAAAATAATAAAATTATTTGAAATTTATAGAATGATGAACGACAATAATTTATGTCAAAACTAATTTCTAAAATCTAATTGGTATTGTTGGGTCATATGGAACTTGTAAGTTGAAACATCTATTTGTTGCAGATGGATTCCTTACAACAACAAAACTCAGAATGACAAGAGTGTGTAAAAATAAGAACAAAACCTTAAAAATTGCAAAAATCAATTATTTTTTATTATGAAAAATCGAATCTACATCTTCATCATTTTCTAAATTTTCTATAAGAAGAGAAAGTTGCTGTTCTTCCTCTCAAGATAAAGAAATAGTATTATCAGGTAAATAATGAATTGCAGAATCAATTATATGATAAAATTTATCTTTTAATTGCTGTCATATTGAGCTAAAATTCGTTTTATTGACAATAAGTACAAGATTTCAATCTTCATAATCTATATCTTCAATATCTAAATCCATAAGTTCCTCCTCTGCTTGCTCTTTTTCCAAAGGAATCAATTTTTCTATTAAATTTCACTTATCATTTATCATTTCAAATTTAGCATCAATTACAAAAACTCATTTTGGAATAAACTGCCAAGCAACAGAACCTGGTTCTCCTAAATTTCATCAGTACTTAAAAAAAATAGTTCTAATGTTTGCACTAGTTCTATTTGTATTATCAGTCAATGTTTTTACCAAAACAGCTACTCCACCTGGACCATATCATTCATAAAAAACTTCTTTTAAATCCTCTCATTTTAGTTGTCCAGATCATTTTTTAATAGCTTTATCTACTACATCTCTAGGTAAATTATAATATTTTGCTTTTTGTAAAGCCAATTCTAAGGTAGGATTCATAGATGGGTCTGCTCATCATTTAGCAGCCAATTGAATAATTTTTCAAATTTTAGAATAATTCCTAGCTTTTTCTAAATCTCCAGCTGCTTTTCTAGCTGCAATACTATGCCATTTCCCCATTGTCTATTAAAAATATTTTATAAAACTAATCCTGTTCTTTTGATTTAATAACCGCAGAAATATCATCTAATTTATAGCCCTTTCTCATAAGTTTTTGAATAATATCAAATCAATCAACTCATTTTTTTTTGTAAGAATCTATTTCTTTTCTAATTTTTTGAAAAATACCAGACAACACGTCCTCTTGATACTCTTGTATTACTTCATTTATCAAATTTTTATCTACTCATTTTTGATATAATTTGTTGCGGACAATAATCACTGGTTTTCATTTATTTACCAATTCACTTCTCACATAACTTTCTGCAAAAACTCTATCATCAGCAAATTTTTTTGATTTCAGATAATCCATCGTATATTTTATTTCATCACTATTATATCATTTTTGTTGCAATTTTACTTTCAACTCTTTTTCTGTCTTTGGATAACGAGAAATATATTTTAGAGCATACTGACAACAATCTGAGTACAATACCTTTTCTTCTTTATTTGTCATAACTATTTTTTTAAACTAAATGTAACTGTTTTTTCATCAACATTAAACACAGAAACGATATCTCATTCTTGTTTGGAACTTTCAATAGATTCCAATAATGCTTCTGTAGATAAAAATTCTCAAAAAGTATCTATCACAGAAATCATATATTGATCATTTGTATGATAAAACATTTTTACCTTGTCATCTACATTGTAGTCCACATCTTTTCTCATCTGATTTAAAAATCTAGAAACCTCTCTTGCCATTCATTCCATCTCTAGTTCCGGCGTCAATTGCAGATCTAATTTTGCTATGACTCCTCCATCAATAGCTACATCATCTCCATCCAGACCTTGATAAGCTATTTCATAATCTTCTTTTTCCAAAATCCAATCATTTCCACTTTCATCAAAAACTTTTACTTTTCAATCTTCAAGTTCTACTATATTTCACATCTTTCCATATTTAATAATATTACCTGTATCTTTAGCAAATTTAGCCGAAAGCTGTGAACCAACAGGCTTAAATATTTTTGTAATTTTTACACCATCTGAAAAAGATTTTATATTCTTTACATTAATTTCTTCTTTAATAATATTCCCATATTTATCCAAAATATAATCCACAGAAAAATCTCACATAATAATAATTTTAAATTGTAAAAAAACATTTTTATAACATCTATTTCTTTTATTTATTTAAGTTTGATTTTCAATTCAATAATTTAAGAAAAGTTTATTAAAGTACTTTTTACTAAAACAAAGTTAAATACTAAGAAACAGAATCAATTCTTGCATTTGAGGAAGAAATGTTTAATAATCAAGTACACACTGAAAAACTTGTTTTTTATACAAATCATGTTCCTATTTGTTACATAAGTAAGTAGCAAATGAAACATTAGTACAACTACTAGTTGTGTAACATACTCGTGTATCTAAAACCAAACCGGAACAGAAAGCAGAACGCATATGTTTTTCTTAAGGGGGTGTTTCTTGCCCTCATAGGGCAATCTTCTTTTGAAAAAAGAAGCAAAAAGAGTACAGTTAAAATTGATTTATTTTATTTAATGAATTAACAATGGATCACTTCTCTCAAAAAACTCTTGAAGAATTAAATTATTATGTATATTGATTGATAGATCCAAGAACTAAAAAGATTTTTTATATATGAAAGTGAAAATATAATAGAGTTTTTGAACATGTAAAATGCGCCCTAAAAGATGCTGAAGAATCTGATAAACTAAATTTAATAAGAGAAATAAACTCTAATTGATATGAAGTAGAACATTATATAATTAGACATAATTTAACAGAAATTGAGTCATGGAAAGTAGAAGCATCTATTATAGATATCTTAAAATTTAAAAAATTTAATTTTAGATTATGAGCAAATTTAACAAATATATCGTCATGACATTTTAAATTAGAATGAATTGATAAAACAGAAAATATAGAATCTATGTATTCAGCAGAAAAACTAAATTATAAGAATATAAAACATAACCTATTAATTATTAATATTAATAAAACTTATAAAACAGCTGAATCTGTATATGAGGCAACTAGAAAGTGGCGAGTCATAAATCCAGAAAAAGCAAATCATATAGATTATGTTCTTAGTGAATACAAAGGAGTGATTAGAGCAATATTTAAACCTAGTAAACCTTGGATACAATCACCTTTTCATGAAAAAACAAGACGATGATTTGAATGAAATGAGGTTTTAGATAAAGATATATTGGATTTGTATTTAAATAAATCTGTTGAAAAAAAGAAATGAGCTGTTATGCCTATCAGATACTTATATCCAGATATAAATTAATTTAAATTTTAAATAATTTGATAATGTTATTAGAAAAGAATAACTTCAAAATTGATAGTTCAAATTGGGAAATTATATCAGTTGATTGATGAGAACCATATTTAAATACTGAGATAAAAATTAAATTAAATCCAGAAAGAGATATTATAGAATATGTATCTTGATTGCCAAATAGAATGTTATGAGAGCAGTTATTTACATACAACGCAGCTATTAGAGAAACAGTCAAAAACAACAAAAAAATACCAACAATAGAAAAATTTAAATCAATAGTAGATATAGAAGACTCAGAATGAATAAGATTTATATTCTTAGACCCTTCTAATAAAGATAGAATAAAATGGTACAATTTTGAAGATTGAATAAACCTCAAATCATTGTGAATATGTTCTTTTTTCGAATGAAAATATTTATTTTGAAATATAGATAATTTTGATTATCGATGGCTTTGAAATGAGAATGTAGTAGCATTGAGATCAGATATGTATGCTTTTGGTGATGTTTCAGGTTTTCTATGACCAGATTGAAGTACATGATTTTGTTCAGTTCGTTGTTTAAAATAAATTAAGCACATATTATGGAAAAAAAATTAAATAAATATTTATGAGTTATGTTCGGTGGTGCTATATGAGATGCTTTGTGATCTGTTACAGAATTTCTTACACCAGATAAATTTTGATTGATTAAAGATTTTCAATGAAGACCAAAATTTAGAACAAAACCTTGAGAGCGAACCGATGATACTGCCATGACATTATGTTTAGCTCAGAGTTTAATTGATTGTAACTGATTTAATATAGAAGACCAACTTGATAAGTATCTTCAATGGTTTGAAAACTGATATATGTCTAGTACTGATAGAGCATTTTGAATATGAAGACAAACATGACATAACATATACAAATATAAAATGTATAAAGAATGAAAAATAGAAGAAAAAATACGAGAAAAAGATTTATCAGGGAAAAATAAAGATTCAAATTGATCAATTATGAGAATTGGATCTATTCCATTATATTTTTTTAATAATATAAAATCCGCAATTTATTATGCATGAGAAAGTGTTAAATCAACTCATAATACAGATATTTGTATAGATACAGCTAAATATTTCGTTTGACTTATAATAGGAGCTTTATTATGAGAAAGTAAGGAAACTTTATTATCAATAAATTATTCACCCATACCTAATTATCGAAATAATAATATTAACAAACATTTAAAGAAAATTGTGGATTGATCATATAAAAATAAAAACAAAAAAGATCTTTGATTAAAATACTGATATGTTTTGGATTCCTTAGAGGTTGCTTTATGGTGATTCTATAACTTTGATAATTTTGAGGAATGATTAATAAACATTGTTAATTTATGATATGATGCAGATACTAATTGATGTATTTATTGATTTTTAGCATGAGCCTATTATTGATATGACAATATTCCAGATAGACGAAAAGATAATATTGCAAAAAAAGAATTAATAACAAAAATTACTATGGATTTATATAATTTAAAAAACACCCCCTTTAAAAAAGAAAAATATATGCTGAATTTATAAGATACACTCGTACGATTACACAACTCGCACTATCTGACATATAAAATACATCAGACGAGTGCGATACGTTGTCGGAAAAATTCAAAATAAATCAAAAAAGTGACATTAATGCCACTTTATATTTCTAAGACAAACAAAAACTATTTTTTCATCAATTTCTGTAAAACAAACACATACGCTGCCACCCAAATAATAGCATAAATCCACCATTTAACAGTCACTAATGCTGGGATTAATACTGCCAACATCAAAGTAAAAGACACCAAACATAATTTAAAAACAGCAAATTCCCAAATAGATAATTTAGCTAAATTTTTGATAGCTTTCTTCTTCATTTCCATAATTTTTTTAATCATTTTTGTTGGTTAAATATATAAAAGGTTTTCATATTTGTCATTCCAAGTTGTTCTAACTTGCGGATTTGTCATTCCGAGTGAATCTAACTTGCGAGGAATCTAAATTAGATTCTTCACCACGCAGTACTGCAGGTTCAGAATGACAGTAAAAGATTTCTCGCAACAATAACAGTCGAAATGACATTAACTAAACTCAGAATGACAGAAAAAATTCCAACTTATATGTATTTCTTGGACTCTGCAATAATTTTATTCATCACCTGTACAGTAGTGATAGGATATTTTCATGCCGAAGTTTCACCAGACAACATCACATAATCAGCTCATTGCAAAACTGCATAAAAAACATCTGTCACTTCAGCTCTAGTTGGAATACAGTTGTCCATCATTGTTTCAAGCATTTGAGTAGCAACGATAACTTTTTTTCATTTTCTTTTAACTTTTCCAACAATATTTAATTGATGAGAAGGGATTGTTTCAATAGGGACTTCTGCTCACAAATCTCACCTAGCGACCATCACAGCATCAGCAGCTCTAATAATTTCAGATAAATTGTCTAATCACTCTTGGCTTTCAATCTTCGCTATAATCTTTACATGAGCAGATTGATTTTTATATAAAAATTCTCTAAGTTCAGCCAGATCCTTGGCACTTCTAGCAAAACTTAAAGAAACATACGAGATATTATGCTTTATACCAAATAAAATATCTTCTTTATCTTTCTCTGTAATACCAGGAAGTTTAATTTTCAATCAAGGTAAATTAATATGTCTTTTAGAAATAACTGTAAATTTATTCATAGCTTGACCAACAATATGATCTTTATTTTTTTCAACAACTTTAATACTAAATACTCCAGAATCTAGTCTCATAATAGCTCCTACATAAATATCTTTTAATAAATGAGAATAATCTATAAACATAGTTTTAGGATTATCTACCAATTTTTGATCCACCACTATTTTAAATTTTTCGCCTTTTTCATAAGTAACAGGTTTTTCTAAATCTCCAGTCCTAATCCCAGGACCTTTAATATCAAGAAAAAAAGCAAAACTATTGCTAAGTTCTTTTTCGACTTTTCTAGCAGTAGAAAAAAGTTTTTCCATCCACTCATGAGTGGCATGTGAACAGTTTAATCTCAAAATCCTAACTCAATTTTGGTGTAAAGCTATAAGTTTTTCTTTTGTGTCTGTTGCAGGTCATATAGTTGCAATAATTCCAGCCATTTTATTTTATTTTTAATAATTAAATTTTATTACCATATCAATCAATTTTGATTTTAGAGAATAATCAATTTGATAGATCATAACCACTTCATTTTTTATCTATCTTAGAATATGTTTTATTAATCTTCAACTCTCAATTGCTATCCATATCATTTATCAGATTAACATAAGAATACACAAAATCACCACTTTTATTTTTCAACTTTACTATAACATTTGATGAAATTTTATCAGAACGGAAAACATACACATCTTCTATATTGTAGTTTGCATTATCTTTCAAAGACAAAACATTACTTTTATCAATATTTACTAATCTTTTAAAATCATATCATCCTTGATTTTTATTATATGAAACTAAAACAAAACTAGTTCCCTGTATAACATCAGAAGAAACTTTTCACATACAGTCTACGACTTTTTTTGTCTTTTTATTTAAAAGAAGATTATTTCAATCAACTTTTGTAAAAACACAATAATCATCAAAATCTTTTATACTATATTTAGTATCACAAAAATCAGATGATAAATCTTTTTGTTCTTCCAGATCAAAAATAATTCAATTATTGGAATTTTCCATATATTTTAATGCAACCATAGAGCCATCTTCCATTTTCACGGCACCACTTTTAGTAGAAAAATCACCAATTTTATCAATATTATTAGAATCTAATACAGAAATAGAATTAACTCCATATCAATTATCTATAAAAAACACATTACCCATACCAAACATTTTCTTTAGAAATTCACTTTTATCAGTATCTGAAATCGGATTTTTTGAAAGATCATCCAAATCAAATATAATTCTGTCTCCCATATATCAAGTCTTAGATCCGATCTCATCTCAATTTTTTTTAGCATAAAAATGTATTTTAGTTTTATTACCAACATATGTACGAGTGTATATTACATTTTTATCTCACATCTTTTTGATTCACCAAGGATTACCTTTAATTTTTTTATCAAATATTTTTTCTCATGTTTTTAAATCAAAAACATTATATTCGTTATCAGCAGCAAAAGTATTAACATCTCTTAAACCAACATATTTATTTCAGTCATTCTCAATAATATTCACGTTATTATCTACTTGTCACAAAATTTTCATATTTTTTAAATCATATATATAATGAGAATCATTTGAGACAATATCAATAAATTTATCATCCAATTTTCTAACAAAATAAGAGCCATGTCTATTAATATCCAATAGTCATAAATCTTGTACATTCATTATCTCCTTTCAATCATTATCTACAAAGCGATAATTATATTCATTTACTTTTTTTAAGTCATATTTACTCAACGTTAAATCTTTCTCTAGAAGCTCTTTTCATCACATAGCTTCAACCTTTTCTAACAATGTTTTTGAAATCAATTCAGAAGTTTCTTGTCTTTTTAATTCTTTCTCTTTAACAACAATATCATCAGAAAGCTTTTTCATTTCAATTTGAATATTTTCTTGTATCTTAGGAAAAGGAACCATAGCATCATAATTTTCTTTTAGTTTTTGTAATTCTGATTTCATATTTTCAATATTTCATTTCAATGTCTCCATAATTTCTTTTTTATTGTCTTCTTGAATTTTTGATCTAGAAACCAATTTCCCTATTTGTGATTTTTTAATATCCAAATAAGCAATCAAATCTTTTTTACTAGACCTGATTCTTTTAATATTAGATTCCTTTTCTTGAATCTCTTTTGATATAGAATCTGATATAGATTTATTATCTTTCAAAGAATCTAGAATTTTTGATAGCTTATCAATATCCTGTTGATTTGTTAAATCTTCCTCATCATATTTAGATAATAAAGAGCCCCAATTATTGGATACTTGTTTCAGATCAAGAACAATTTTGTCTTTGCTTTCTTTTGAAAATGATTTCATTTTAATTTATTTAATAGTATAAAATGTTTTTTCATTATACATAGCTTCTGCTAATTTTATTTTATCATTACTCATAGCATAAAAAGTACACAAAACATCTCACTTTTTGACTTTTGCATTTAATTTTTTGTGTAAATATATCCCAGCTTCATTTACCAATGGAGAACCAAGTGTTCTACAAACCATATTGAGATGATGCATATCTATATCTTTTACTAGACCATCTTTGTCTGCTTTTATATCCAAATGATATTTTCACAATTTTAATTCTTCAGATTTAATATTTGTATTTTTACCATTTTGAGCTTTGATAATTTTTTGCATATATTTCCAAGCAGCTCAAGAAACTAACTGTCCGTAAGCTAATTTTTCTGCTTCTTTTCATTTAGCCATACCAACCATTTCAATTATCTTTGTAGCCAAAAGTAATGTCTTCTTTTCTAGATCATCTGGTCTTTTGTCATGTTGTTGTAAAACTCTCAAAACTTCTCTAACTTGCAAAACTGCTCCAATTCAAGCTCAGATTGGTTCTTTTGCATCTGTAATTTGTACAGACATTTTCATACCAAGTCATTTTCCTACTACTTCAAATTTTTCTTTCCATTCTTTGGCTTCTTTCATGTCTTTTACTTTTGCACTAGGTCACATAGGTATATCTATCAGTGAATGAGTAATTCACATAGCATATTTTTTGGCCATTATAGAGCTAACTACTTTGGCTATATTTTGCATACTCAAAGGATGTTGTATTTGAATCAATTTATCATCAGCAGGTGCTAAGTCCAAACCTCATCACCAAACAAGACAACAATTCAATTCTTTAACTAGTTTTTTTATTTCTTGTTCATTAAATTCAATATCCATCAAAACACTAACACACTCTCCTGTTGCCGCAGGAGATGTAATTGCTTTTGAAAAATTTTTTGGTATTTTTATTCATAAAGAAGCGATCAATGGAATTAGAATCATTGTTGTTTCATTTCATGGTACTCCTCCAATACAATGTTTATCTGCTACTATAGTTCATTTTGGATATTTAAACATAACTCCATTTTCAGCCATAGCTTTTGCAGTCAAGTACATTTCTTTATTACTAGATGGATAGAAAAAACTACTAGCAACATAGTATGTCATCAAAGAATCAACTAATTTATTTTGAGAAATGTCTTTGATAATAGAATTAATTTCTTCTTCACTAATGGATTCTCATTTCATTTTTTTTCTAATAGCTTCTACAGTTTTATTTGATCTTTTTGTGTACTCAACTCTAACAATATCCCCCTCATTAAAACTTGCTTTAGCAAAAGTATCTTCTAAAACCCCAATTTGTCATGGTTTTACTAATTTTTTGGTAATATCTAAATTTGCTACAATAATTTCTTTTCAAAAAATTAGTTTTACTTTATCAAAAGCACTCAATCAGTATTCCACTGCATCTATTTCATTCAAAATAACAATCAAATCTTCTCCGCTATGAATGTTTATCTTTTTAACTTTTACATCTAAGGTGTTTTTTTTCTTAGTCATATTTCTTATATTAAGTAAAATAAAGCTACCAAGTAAGCACATCTTTTATCTCTGTACCTGTTTGGTTTAATTTTTTAATTGTTTGTTGAGGTGATTGTTTTCATTGTTCAAATCAAGAAACAGATGGAAAAGTTTTAGTTAAATTTTTACCTGTTTTTTGTGTAATAACTTTCTCGTTACCAGCTACTTGAATATCTTCAAAGAATTCAGGATAATTAAATTTTATGTAATCCATCACCTTTTCTAACAACTCAAAATCATCTGAAATTCTTTCTATATACCCTTGGAATTCCATATAATCTTCATCTTTTACAATCTGATCAACATACTCTTCTGGGACTTCCTTTGGATTTGGCTCTTTGGTTAAGTTTTCTATTAAAGAATCTACATACTCCCATCCATCAGAAAGGTCTCAATATGTTTCTATATTATAAACATCATCATTTAAAAACTCTTCATAAGTCATTTCATCTAAGTTAGTTGTAATAATATTGTTCATTTTTTTTGTAATAATTTAAATTAAAAGTTGTATTGTAATTTATGGTAGAAAACCATTAAATTATGAACTTAATACTTTCTTATTTTTTCTTCTCAAAAAATTCTATCGCCTCTGCTAATTCAATATGATCTTTTGCATAATCATGAATATCTATTCATTTTTGGAATGCTTCACATGCTTGTACTAAAGCTTTCGCACCAGCTTTAGTTCCTTTTGGATGAGCATTACAACCAGCTCACATAGTAGTAATAAAATCCACATTTCCCATTAGATCAATAAATGGTTTTAATAATGTAGGATTGAGTCATCATGATATAATTGGGCAACATTTTTTTACAGTTCTCCAATTATCATCTTCATTAGCCAAAGCATGTTGAGTATCCATTTGAATTTTTTCTACTAAATCTTCATCATGTTCTGGGATAAGTCCCCAACTTTGATCAAAAATATGCCCTTTTGCATGATAAGAATAAATATTTTCTGCTGCTGTTAGATCTTCAGTCGGAGTTCATGCCATTTTACCAACTCATGCTGTACCAGTGTGAATTCCAGATGCACCAGCCAATCTAGCAAATTTAGATAGTAGCAAAACAGAATATCAAATTGGATTTTCTGGTCTAGTAAACGCACCATGTCCTGCTCTATGAAAATGAATAAATACATCTGGATATTTCCTTCTAAGTGTTTGTACAGCAGTCCATCATGCTGTTGTTCCATCAATCAAAAAAGCATAAGAACCTGGTTCCATTCCAGAGTTTACAATCATTTCACATCTTTCAATCATTGTATCATAATCCGAAGCAGACACATTAAAAGAGTGTACTTTTTTTTGACCAGTCTCTTTGACTGCTTTATCCATGGCTTCCTTAACATTTCTAACCATTTTATGATAAGGAGAAAAATCTTGATCTGCTTGAGGTTCGTCATTTTTTACAAAATCTCATCATCATACCCAAAAATCATAACATACTTCTGCATATTCAGCAGATGTTAATCACATTTTAGGTTTTACGATAGTACCAAGAATCGGTCTATCATATACTCATAAATAATTTCTCATATCTTGTAAAGTATAACTAGGTCAATCGTATTGTTCCATCATTGCTGGCGGGAATCGTACATCTAAAATTTTCAAAGCTTTTACCTCTTTCATTCCAAAAACGTTACCTGCAATATAGGTAAGAATATTTTGTACATTCCCTCCCCTATCAAACAATCTCCAAGGATAAGCTATCCAAACCAATTCTTTTTCTATATCAATTTGGTAAACCAAAGCATTCATCATCTTGGAATAAGGAGTCTCTGTATTAACTAAAAAATTTGTTCCAGTACTAGATTCTGAAGCTACTTCACATGCTGCTTGCAACATATTTAAATTTTTACCAGGAATTAAATGAAAACAGGCCAACATATAATCTCCATTTTTTGGGTTTTCCAAATCCAAGTTTAAATAAGCTTGTTGATGTGGATTTAGAGTTTTCAACATTTCTTTTGTGTTCATTTTGTTTATATATAATAATATAAAATAAGGTTAGTTTATATCCTTTGATCTAATCCAAACGAATATAAAATTTAAACCAATATAATTATATCCAAAACATCAAAAAAAATCAAAAAAACTAGTTTTTGATCCTTATTTGAACAGACATTTTCTATTTTTGATATATAATATCTATAAATTATAGAAGCTATTATTAACTATAAAAAAATAGCTTTTCTTTTTTCAAAATTTCCAATCATCTTTCAAGATCTTCTTGATTGTTTGAATACAATTCACATAAAATGTCTCATTTTTTTACTGATTCTCAATGCAGTTTATTAAAATAAATTCAAGCCTGTTTATCAAAAGGTGCTCAAAACAATCTAGTTAAATCTTTCAATAATTTAACATTGATAGATTTTATTTTCCCAGATTTTTTTGCTATTATCTTTTCTGAAAACTTAGCTAATGGTAACTCCTCTGAATCAATTATTCATAAATAAGAAATTGTCTTATAGTCAGGCTTTTTGTTGTGAACAAGATTTTGAGCTTTAATTATTTTTTTCATATACTCCCAAGCAGCACCAGACTTTAGTTGTTTTTCTGCTAAATCTATCGCTTTTTTTCATTTTGCTAAACCAACTAATTCAATCAAATCAGCCGATAGTTTGAGAGATTTCTCTTTTATATCTTTTGAAAAAACATCTTTGTTTTGAAGAATTCTAAGCGCTTCTCTTGTTTGCAAAACTGCTCATATCCCTCTACCCACTGGATGATCTGCATTAGACATTTCCACAAAAACTTTCATTCCAAGCTTTTCTCAAATATATTTGAAATGACCTGCAATTCTATTTGCGGTTTTTTTATCTTTAATTTTTCCATTTTTACCAACAGGCAAGTCAATTAGGCAGTATTTTGTTCCTCAAGCATAAATTTTTGCCATAATACTAATTGCTACCTTGGAATATGCTTCCATATATAAAGGATATGAAACTTTTATTATTTTATCATTTGCTGGAGCAAATTTTAAAGATTCTCCATTTGCCAAACAAGATAAATTTTTTGTGACTAATTTTTTCATTTCTCTTACTGAAAATTCAGTATCCATCAAAACTTCTACACATTCTCCTGTAGCAGCAGGAGAAGTTATTGCTCTAGAAAAGGTTTTTGAGCTAGATATGCCAAGAGATCCTAAAATAGGAACAATAATCATTGTTGTTTCATTCCCAGGAACTCCACCAATAGAATATTTTACAGCAGTATCATATTTAAATTTTATCATATCTCACATCTCTGCAGAATATTTTGCTGTCCAAAAAAGCTCATCTTTGTTACTAGGATAGGCAAAACTACAAGCAGCATAATAAGCTACAAGTAGGTCACTAATCTTTCCGTCTGTCATATCTCTCATCAAAGCTTTTATTTCATTTTTATTTAATTTTTTTCAGAAAAGTTTCTTTTTAATAGCTTCCAAAGATAGTGGATTTTTATTTATAGTAGAAATAGAAACTATATCTCAAGTTTTTATATCATGTTTTTCAAAAATATCTTGAGTAATTCAAATTTCTCAAGAATCTAAAAAATCGTTAGTCAAATCAACATTTACCACTATGTTTTTATGTTTAGCATTTTTTTCATAAGACAAAATTACATCGTCCACTGCAGTAATTCCAAACTTAAACGCTTCTGATTCATTTAACCAAACTTGAAAACCGTTTCCAGTTTTAATATTGATTTGTTGTGCTTTCAAAGAAAAAGTTTTGTTTTTCATTTATTTAATAATAATTTTTAAAAGTTTATCAAAGAGGATTATGTCAAAGGATTATTGCATTTTTATCATTTTATTTTCCTCGAAAAGGCTTCGATGTACTGTTATTGTCACTCTTTTATCATCTCGAGTGAATATTGTTTCGTTTATTATTGTTGCTCTTATGTCATCTCGAGTCGTTATTGTTGCGAGAGATCTAAAAGCATTACAGGAGATTTCTCGCAAGATAGACCACTTCGAAATGACAGTAGCATTATGTCATCTCGAGTCGTTATTGTTGCGAGAGATCTAAAAGCATTACAGGAGATTTCTCGCAAGATAGACCACTTCGAAATGACAGGCTATTCAGAATTATAACTTATATATAATGGATTCTTCGCACACGCTCAGAATGACAAATTGTTCGCTCAGAATGACAGTAAAACATTATCATCACAAGTTTATTCCAACATCCAAGGATACCTTTGTTTTGCTTCTTTGATCAAGTTTTCTGGTCTAATAATTCCAAATTCTGTAATAATACCTGTAATACATTTTGCAGGAATCATATCAAAAGCATAATTTAAAATTTTTAAACCTTCAGGTGCTTCTGGCCAAAGTTCTTTTCCATCTCTTGTTTCAATTCAAATTTCACCTGTCATATCCAACTTTAACAAACTTCAAACAATATACAGAGGTATACCAGAATGCCAAGCGGATAAAGCAATAGAAAAACTTCAAACCTTATTTATAGTATCTCAATTGGATCTAATGGAATCTGCTCACAAAAAGACTTTGCGTATATCGATATCATCTTCATAAATATTGTCTACAAAAAACGCAGCTGAACTATCTGTCACCATTGTGTTTGGAACACCAGCTTTAACTAAATCTGTAGATGTTCTTCTTCATTGATACAATGGTCTAGTCTCTGTATTATAAACATGAATTTTTTTTCATTGATCTCGTGCAGTTTTCAAAATCTTAGTCACAGATCCTGAATGACAATGAGTCATAATATTATCTCAATCATCAATCAAATTTACTCCTATTTCTGCTCTAATTTTTTCTTCCTCATTTATCCAAGTAAGATATTCTGCAAAAGCATCTGCCAATTCTATAGCATTCGCTCAAGCTTTTAACTTATGTCTAGCATATTTCATTCAGTTACGAAGCATCGGCTCTGTTTCTCTAGCCTCTATCAAAAGTTTTGTAGATCTATCAAAAAAATCTTTTAATTCTTTTTTATTGCTAAATTTTTTTAAACGCAATTGTTTTTCCATTACCTTACATGCTTCTCTAGCTATATTGGTAGCTCATTGTATTGTAATTGTACGGATATCATCTGCTACCTGTAAAATTTCATTATCAAATTTAGACATTTTTTATTTTTATGATTTAAAACTACATTCAATTATATATGATTTTATTTTTTTTGCAAATTTTGGGACTCTTATTTTTTTAAACTATTCTATTGTTTATAAATAAATTATTGTAAAAGCTTCTTTGTGAATAATATATAAAGCATAATAAAGCATAATTTTTCTATTTTTATTTTCAAAAACCAGCACATCTCTTCCTTACAAAAATAAAACGAAGTTCAGAATTTATCAAAGATAAAGAAAAGTAAGTGTTAAAGCTTTTTTTAATAAGAAAGTTTTAGATAATGGATTCATGTTAGAGAGTTTTAAAAAATAAAAATAAGGTTCTGAAACAATAAATTACTCAATAAACTTTATCAATTTTTTAATTTATAAAACTTTAGTTTCAAAAACTTCGAAATTTTCACTCCAATAAATAACACAAATAATATCAATAAAATCTCTATCCAAATCCATAAAGACAAAGCTTTTGTGTGAAATATCTTTGATAAACTTGGAATATAGACTATCAATAAAACTAATGCTATTGATCAAACGATTGCTCACAACAACCATTTATTTGAAAAAAACTTTAGTTTATATTCACTTCTAATCATCCAGATTCTGATCATTTCCAACAAAACCAATAAAACAAAAACTCATGTTCTAGCTTGTTCCAAATCTACATGATAATGTCTAAAAAACAGAAATAAAATAACTATTGTCATAAGAATGGATAGATAAATAATACTTGTTAACATCTTTCTATCTATAATTTTTGAACCAAGTTTTCTAGGTTTACGATGCATAACATCAGGGCTCACAGGATCTATTCACAAAGCCAAAGCTGGTAAACCATCAGTAACTAAATTTATCAT
>JALOAF010000027.1 GCA_023228925.1 Candidatus Absconditabacterales bacterium
AGCTGTTTTTCTATGATTTTCATGAATTGTTTACACTTTTTCATCTAAATATTGGATAATAATAAAGAGGGATACCCTTTATTATATCTTTTTTAATGTGTAAACCTAATTGCTGCAATAGTAATAGAGCGAAGCGAAGAATCCATTGACAGCTAATGGATATATGACACTAGTGCTGTCATTTCGCTTGCCTCGAAAAGATTTCGATAGATTGTTCTACTTTGCAAAAAATCTTCTCCATCCTTTTTCTATAAAATTTGTTCAATAAAAAAAAAGACTTAATTAAAAGTCCTTCTTTGTATATTTGTATTTAATATTATAAATCCCTTAATGATTTATTTACTGTATCTGTATCATATCTTTCATATTTTTGCATTATTAATTCTGTTTCTACTTTACTAATTATTTCTGTAACAACTCAAACCATAATAATTACTCCAGATCATGTAACAACAACAGGCAGTGATCATAAAGATTGAACTAGATTTTGTATGAAAGGTATATAATTTAATATATAACTATATATTCATATAAACGCTAATCATGCTCATCACCATAAACATAAATGCATCAGTATTTTGTTTAAGTATTTTGCTGTTTCATTTCCTGGCCTAATTCATGGGACAAAGCCTCATTTTTTTTGTACATCATCAGCCATTCTATCTGGGCTAAATGTAATAAGTGTATAAAAAAATGTGAATATAATGATTAATGCAAAATAGAATACTATTGATAAAATACTTGGTTGTTGAGAATATATATTCAAATTTGCTTCTATTCGATTTGCTATAGTTACTAACTTTGTATTCATCGGTTGAAACTGAACTATCATTTTACTAGCTAGGTAAGGAAAAGAAACAAACGCCATTGAGAATATAATAGGAATCATTCCCACAGGATTCATTGGTAATGGTAGCATAGAACTTTCTTGAACTTTCCCTTTTCTTGCGTAAATAATAGGTACTTCCTTGATAGATTTTAATATAAAAATTGACAATATTATTAATCACAATATTAATACCATCATAAATACAAACATTCCAAATACATTACTAGTTCAAGCAAAGTTTCAATAAACACTTTTTGTGATTCAAGCAACTATTGATGAAAATATTAATATTGAAATACCGTTTGAAATACCTTTTTCTGTTATTAATTCTCATAATCGCATCAATAAAACTGCTCAAACTGTCATAATGAATGCAGCCAACAATAGATTACTTATAGATGTATCAATAATATTTCCTCATAATAAATAGTTTATAAAAAACACCATACCAATTCCTTGTAAGAATGCCAATGGAACAGTAAGATATCTAGTATATTGCTGTATTTTTTGTTGTCCTGACTCTCATTGCTCTTTTAGTTGCTCCAATTGAGGAACCACCGAGCCCAATAATTGCATTATAATTGATGAATTAATAAATGGAGCTAGTCCAATCGCTATTAATGCAAAATTTTCTAGAGATCATCACAACATCATCACAAAATAACCAAGACCACCAGAATCAACAGCTCCAATTCTTCACATTAATTCATGAATATTTACAAATGGTACTGGCACATGGACCAATAGCCTATATATTGCTAAAATTCCTAAAGTAAAAAATATTTTATTCATCAATGATTTGTTTTCTACAATATTTCTTAACTTTTTTTTAAATTTATTCATAGTTTTTATGTTTTACTCATAAAAATTAGTTTATTTTTGAGTTTGTTTTTTCTATTTTTTCCATTGCACTTTTTGAAAACTTATCTAATCAAACAAAGACAATTTCTTTTGAAAAATCTCAGTTTCCAAGAACTTTAACTAAATCAGACTCTTTTTTTATGTATCACAATTCTTTTAGTTTGAATTTATTTAATTCTAACTTGTCAGTTATTCTTTCGTCTTTTTGTAATCTTCATAAATTTATTACAGAATATTTTTGTAGTAATTTGAAATATCTTTTAAATCCTCTCGCTTTAGGCATTTGTTGAACTATAGGTGTTTGTCAACCTTCAAAAAAAACAGGGATAGATCCGCCAGATCTAGCTTTTTGTCATTTGTGTCCTTTCCCAGAATAGTTTCATTTACTAGCATTTCATCTTCAGATTCTGTTTGCTTTATCTTTTAGACCAGAACTTCTTTTTATCTCATGTAATTTCATTTTTTACAAATTTTATATAAAAAATTATTTTTTTACTACTTTGGTAGCAGTCTTTGTTGATGTTGTTTTTTTGCTTGTAGTATCTTTTTTTGTTGTATCTTTTTTAGCAACAAGCTTATCTTTTGTACTTTTTTTAATTTCTTTTTTTTCTACTGGTTTTTTTTCAACACTATCTTTACTTATAGTCTCTTTTTTTATATTTTTTTTGTCTTCATTATTGTCTACTTTTTTAAGTTTTTTTGAATCTTCTTTTTCTACTTTTTCAGCTTCTTTTTTTTCAGTTGTAAATGCCATAAAATGCTCTTGATGTTTGTATTGTGTTAAAGCATTGATTGTAGCTATAGCATTATTTAATTTGTTGTTTGATCAAATTATTTTAGATAATATATTTTCATATCCAGCTAAGTCTAAAACAGACCTTACAGAAGAACCAGCCTTCAATCAAGTTCCATGTGTAGCTGGTAACAATCTAACAGAACATGCTTTGTACTTGTTTGTAACAGCATAAGGAACAGATTTTTCTTTTGTTATAGGAACATTAAACATATTTTTGTATGCTTCATTTGATGCCTTTTTTACTGCAGAAGTAACATCTGCTCATTTAGATAAACCTAATCCAATTTTTCATTTTTTATCTCACACCAAAATGATTGCTCTAAATGACATTCTTCTTCAACCAGTAGTTACTCTCGTTACTTTTCTAACTTCCAAAAGAATTTCTTCAAATTCTTTTTTCGTTTTTTCTTTTCTTTCAGCCATTAAATATTATTACACAAGTAAATATTTTTTTGATTATTTTATAATTTTACTCAAGCTTTTCTAACTCATTCTGCAAAGGCTTTGATTCTACCATGATATAAATATCAATTTCTATCAAAAGCTATATGTTCAATCTTTTTTGAAACAATCTCTTTTCCCAATTGTTCTCCAGCAGAAAAAGCTCTTTCTGTTTTTGTTTTTCAACTAGATTTTTTATCATTTGCAAAAAGTAAAACATTCCCATTTTGATCTATTAGTTGTGCAGAAATATATAAATTAGACTTATTCATGATTAATCTATATTCTGGCTTATGGGATTTTATTTTTGTGTTTACCCTAGTTTTTCTTTTTAGATATTGCTTTACTTTAGTTTTCAACTTGTTTGCTAAGTGAGACATTTTATAATATTATTTTAAATTAAAATTATTACTTTCCAGCAGTTTTACCAGCTTTTAGTTTAACAAATTCATCAAAATATCTAATTCCTTTTCATTTATAAGGTTCTGGTTTTCTAAATCATCTTATCTTAGATGCCACCTCTCCCAATAACTGTTTATTTATTGAATTAAGTGTTATAATCGTGTTTCCTTTTGGATCTTGTTCAACTTTAGCTTCAACATTTTTGTCTAATTCATAATTTATTTTATGAGAAAAGCCTAAAGATAAAACTAATTTATTTCATTGTAATTGTGCTCAATATCAAACTCCCATTATCAAAAGTTTTTTTTCATATCCATTTGTTACTCCTTCTATCATATTTGCAATTAAGCTTCTGGATAATCATCGAAACTTTCTGTCATCTATGTTTTTTACAGATAATCTTATTTCGTTTTCTTCTTTTTTGATATCAACACAGTCTAAAATCTTTTCAGATAATTCTCACTTTGGTCATTTTACGACTACCAAATTGTTTTCTATTGTTACTTCAACTCAATTTGGTATGTTGATAGATTTTTTTCCAATTTTTGACATTTTAAACTACTTATAAATTATAAAGTTTTTAGTATATTTCCGCAATCAACTCTCAGCCTAATTTTTTTTGTTTAGCTTCATGTGCAGCCATCAATCATTGATTTGTAGATATAATTCCTATTCACTTACCTCAAGCCACTGTTTTTATATCTTTGTAGCTAACATATCGTGGTCTTGATGGTTTTGAAAAGAATTTTATTTCAGGTATATCATTGATTGGATTTTCTACTTCTTTTAAACTAACTTTTAAGCTTTTTTTGTTGTTTTTTTCAACAATTTCAAAGTTTTTGATAAAATTATATCTTTTTAACAATTCCAAAATATTACATTTAAATTTTGAAAAAGTTATATCACTTAAATTAGTTTTTCTTGCCATATATGCGTTTTTTATTCTAATCAATAGATCATGAATAGGAGCATTTACATAACTCATAATTAATTTTTTCACAAAATAAAATAATAATTTTACCAGCTAGCTTTTTTAAGTCACATTATTTTTCATTCTCTAGCATATTTTCTCAAACAAACTCTACAAATTCAGAAATCTCTAAAAAATCCGTGAGATCTTCAACATAATCTACATCTGTTGTAATACTTAACTCATTTCATCTCTTTTTTTTGGATAAACTTTTGTTCGTAAAGTTTTCGTTGTTTTGCTTTTAGTGCTGATCTTGCCATTAAGATTTTAACTTTAATATATAAATTTTATTTAAACACAAACCCAAGCTCTTCCAATAAAGCTATAGATTCTTCTTGGATATTTGTGCTTGTCACAATAGTTATTCCAATACCCATTGGTGTTGTTACATCATCTAATCCTAATTCAGGGAATATACTATAATTTTTTATTCACATTGTTAAATTAGCTTGTGTATCAAAACTTCTTTTATTTAATCCTCAAAAGTCTCTTACCCTAGGTAGTATTAGTTTATAAAGTCTATCAATAAAATCTAAGGCTCTATTTCCTCTAAGAGTTGATTGAAGCATTACAGGCATTCCTTCTCTTAATTTAAAATTGGATATAGATTTTTTTGCTTTTACTATACGAGGTTTTTGTCATGTGATTTTAGATAAATTTTTTTCAAATTCTTCAAAATCTTTATGTCCTTTTCTAGTAACAATAGACCCAATACCCATACTAATCACCACAGCTTCTATACTTGGTACTGCATTTATGTTTTTTAAGTTTAATCTTTTTTGAAGATCTTTTTTATAATCTTTAGCCATTTATTGCTGTTGAATACAAATAAAATTATTTAATTTTTATATCTCATTTTTTAGTTTTTCTGATTTTTTTTCAATCACTAGTTATTTCTATTTTTATTTTAGAAGCTTTTTTTTCTTTTTCTAAATAATACATAATATTTGATATATGTATTGGTAATGTTTTTTTGATGAAGCCCTGTCATTTCATGGCTTTTTTAGCAACATTAACGTCTTTTACTATAGCATAATCTCAATCAACTTTTTCTATAGTAGATATTTTTCATTTATGTTTTCAAGATATCACTATAACAGGATCTCAGGATCTTAATTTTTTCATAACAAAGGTTTTTAAAACATTAAAAATATTATAAAACTTCTTCAGCCATATTTGTGATGTTTTTATATCACAAATCTCTTAGCTCTTTTGCCACAGGGCCAAATACTCTTTTTCATATAGGACTCATTTCTCATTTTTCATTTTTGGTCATCAAAATAACAGCGTTGTCTCAAAATCTAATATAAGTACCATCTTTTCTAGGAACTTCTTTTTTTACTCTAACTACTATAGCTCTTGTAACTTGTCATTTTTTTACATTACTATTTGGAGCTACACTTTTTACTGCAACAACAACAGAATCTCAAACACTTGCAGTAGTTGCCATAGATCATTTAAGAATTCTTATTATTTGTGCTTTTTTTGCTCATGTGTTGTCTGCGACAATTACAACAGATTCATTCTTTAACATTTATAATAAATTTTAAGCTATAAAAATATAATATTACTTAATTGTTTCTATAATATTCCACCTTTTTAATTTACTTAGAGGTTTGCACTCTCTAATTTTTACGAAATCTCAAACTTTGGAAGAATTGTTTTCGTCGTGAGCATAATATTTTTTTGATACTACAAATCTTTTTTTGTAAATAGGGTGCATTTTAACACTTTTTACTAAAATAGTACGAGTTTTTGTAGTTTTATCACTAACAACTTCTCCAATAAGTTCTTTGATGTTTTTGTCTCAAATTATTGTCATGATTTTTTACTTATTTTAGATTTTAAAACAGTATTTACTCTTGCTACATTTATCCTAACCTCTCAAATTTTGTGAGTGTTTTTAAGACCTCTAATAGCATTTTTCATCCTTAAATTATATAATTCTTTTTTTAACTTTTTTCTTTCGCTAACAAGTTCTTTTACTGTTTTTTCATTTAATTGCTTGATATAAGCTCCTTTACCTTTCATTTGTATGTTTTTAAATTAAATAAACAATTCTTACTGAATTTCTCATTTTATAGTAAACCTTGCTTGTACACTTAGTTTTTTTGAAGCACTTATAAGTACTTTTTTTGCTAAGTCTTCATCTATTCCACTTACTTCCAAAATAACCTTACCTCTTCTTATAGGGGCCTTGTAAATATCCACATCTCATTTTCCTTTACCCATCGGCATTTCTAGTCCTTTTTTTGTAAAAGGAAGATCAGGAAATACTCTAATTCGTAGTTTTCAGGTTTTTCTTGTATGTCTTACAACCACTTTTCTAGCAGCTTCTATCTCTCTATTTGAAATATAGCCATTAGTAATAGCCTTTAGCCCATATTCTCAAAAAGCGATAGTGGTTCACCTTGCACTTTTACCTTTTAAAGAAGGGATCATTTGTTTTCTATGTTTTCGTCTTTTTGGAGTTAATAACATTTTTATAAATTATTCGTTAAATAAACACAATATTTACACTTTATAAATTAATGGTTTTTTTTGGAGTTTTTTTCTTGTTGTATAAAGTTCATTTTTCTATCCAGACCTTTACACCCAAAACTCAATATTTTGTCATAGCTTGCATTTCATGATAGTCTATATCAGACCTAAAGGTTTGTAAAGACACTCTACCATCAATGAATTTTTCAGTTCTAGCTATGTCAGCTCAATTTAGTCTGCCACCAATAGATATTTTAATACCATTAGCTCATCTTTGCATTACTTTTTGTAATACATTTTTTGCCACCTTTCTGTATGGCATTCTATTTTCTAGTTGACTAGAAATAAATTCAGCCATTATTTTTGCAGAAAACTCAGGAACTCTAACCTCTTTTACACTTATAATGAATTTTTTATCAAACATTTTACTTAATTCATTTTCCATGTTTTTGATATTTTCTCCTTGTTTTCACATCAAAACTCAAACTTTACTTGCAAATATTATTACTTCACATTCTTTTGCAGTTTTTCTTATAATGATTTTTGCAATAGCACTTTGTAAATATTTTTTTTCTATAAAATTTCTAATTTTAATGTCTTCAACAAAAAAATCTGCTCATTGAAGTTTTGTTTTAGCAAACCATTCAGATGGTCGAGACTTCATTATTCCAACTCTCATTCATATAGGATTTACTTTTTGTCACATTAAGATAATTACTTAGTATTTAAAACAACTTTTACATAGCATCTAGATTTTTCATAATGGCTAATTCTAGACCTTGATGTAAATCTTATTCTTTTTATTTTTGGTCATTTACCAACCTCTACGGTTTCTACAAACAAATCAGACAATTTCTTTTTTCAATTTACAACAGCATTTGATGATGCTGATTTAATTACCTTTGCAAGTATTTTTGCTGATTTTTTGGGCATATATTCTAAAATATCTAAGGCTTCTTGTACTTTTTTTCATTTTACAAGTTTAGATACCAATAGCATTTTTTTGTCAGATACTATAGCATATTTTAATGTTGCTGTCATATTTTCCTTATTCATAACTTAGAATATTAATATATTAAAATAAATTTAAATGTTTTTTTAAAAGGGATGTCATCTAAATGTTCTAGTTGGAACAAATTCTCACAATCTGTGTCATATCATATCTTCTGTGATATATACACTTACAAATTGTTTTCAGTTGTGAACAGCAAAAGTAAATCCTATCATATCAGGAATGATATGACAAGCCCTATCCCAAACTTTTAAAACTTTCTTATCTCCACTTTCTAACATTTTTTTTACCTTTATTAGAAGTTTTTCATTTACATAGAATCCTTTTTTTAGTGATCTAGCCATTACTTACTTTAATTTAAATTTTAAATTTTTTTAAAACAAAATGTTTATTTCTTTTTTCTTTTTGACACTATAAACTTGTCTGACCATTTTTTGGTTTTTCTTGTTTTGATTCATGGAGTAACTAATTTTCCAGCAAAAGATTTTGGTCATTTTTTCAATCCTATACTTGAATGTCATTCTCACCCTCCATGTGGATGATCTACAGGATTCATGTTTACTCACAATACTTTTGGTTTTCTTCATAATCGTCTCTGTCTTCAAGCTTTTCATATTACTATATTTTTATGTTGTTCGTTACCTACTTCTCATATGGTAGCCCAACAGTTTTCATTGAATTTTCTAACTTCTCCCGATGGTAGTTTTATAAAAACCAGTCATTGTAAAGTATCTTTTCAAGATATAGTAGCAGAAGTTCATGCAGACTTAATTAATTTTCCTTTTGATAGAGGAGTTATTTCCAAATTAAACACATTTACTCACTCAGGAATATCTTTTAATTTTTTTCTGTTTCAAGCTTTTATTTCTGATTTTTCTCAACTCATAACTGTTTCTCATAGAGTGATTCACTTTCGCGCTAAAACGTATCTTTTTTCTCCATCAATATAATTTAATAAAGCTATCCTACAAGTTCTGTATGGATCATATTCTATGCTAGCAACCTTTGCAGGAATGTCTGCTTTGTCATAACCTCTAAAATCTATCATTCTATACAATCTTTTGTGACCACCTCATCTAGATCTTGTAGTAGTTCTTCATTTATTGTTTCTTCCTCAAGTTTTACCTAAAAATTTAGTCAAAGACTTTTCTGGTTTTTTGGTAGTAAGATCACTAAAATCATATCATATCATGAATCTTCTTGAAGGAGTGTATGGTTTATAAGTTTTGATAGCCATTACTTGGTTTATAAAATTTAAAGTTTAAGATTTATAAAATTATATTCATAGTTCTATTTTGTCTTTTTTGTTTAATGTTACTATAGCTTTTTTGTGAGATCTTCTAACTAATTTTCTTTGACTTCTTCACTTGAAAACTACATTAATAATGTTTACTCCAGTAGGAGTTACATTGTAAATGTATTTTATAGCTTGTTTTACATCGTTTTTGTTTGCGTCTTTATGAACTTTAAAAAAATATTGATTATTTGCTTCTTGTAGCTTATAAGTTTTTTCTGTAATATTTGATCAAAGTATAATATCATAAGGAGATAGTTTTTTTAATGCTTTGGTTTCTGTGCTTTTTTTTGCTCTCCTTTGTAGCTTTTCTTTATATGTCATAAATCAAAGTTTTAAAGTATAAAGTTTAAGATTGTATATCAAACTATATTGATATCTATTTAGTATTTATTTTGTTTAAGGCAGATTCTAAAAACAATATTTTATTGTACTCCAATAAATCTTTTGGATTTAAATAATCTGCTAATAAATATTTTACATTATTTAAGTTTCTAAATGACTTTATTAGGTTGATGTTTTTTTCACTCAAAACAAATAAAGTTTTTTCTTTATTTAATCCTATTTTGGTCAAAACATCTAATGCTTCTTTGGTTTTTGGTTCTTTCATGTCAAAGTCTTTTAGTCAGACAATACTTTTACTTTGTGCCTTTAGCGTTAAAATCCCACTTAAAGCCAAATGTCTAGACTTTTTATTCATAGACTTTGTGTAGTTTCTTTCGTTTCTAGGTCAAAAAGCTACACCACCTCCCACTCTAATTGGAGATCTTCTATCTCACACTCTAGCATTTCCAGTTCCCTTTTGTCTGTAAAGTTTTTTTCCAGAACCAGCAACTTCTCATCTTGTTTTTGTATGAGCAATTGGATTACGAGCATTACTTGTTTGTAACAAATAATATTCGTGTATTAAATTATGATTTATTTTGTCGTCTGAAAATATCTCATTATTTAATTTTAAATTTGAGACAACTTTTCATGTTTTATCATATATATCTACAGTATATCACATTTTTTGGTATAGCTACATATATAAATTTTTGCTTATTAAGCAAATATTTGAATAAAAGAATTGTAAGAACCAGGCACCGAACCCTTTAATACCAACAATTGTTCGTTATTTTCTATTATTCTATCTATTATTTCTACAGATTTAATGGTAACCCTTTCTGATCACATATGTCCTGCGTGAGGATGTCATTTTTGAACTCTTCTAGGTTTTCTGTTTCATAAAGATCAAACTTGTCTGTGAAATTTGGATCCATGAGTTTTAGGTCATCATTTTAAGTGAAATCTTTTCATTGCTCATTGAAATCATTTTCATTTTGAAGTTCAAACTAAATTGAGCTCCTCTATGCCTTCCAACAAATTAAGATCCAAAACAGCTCATGATTTGTAAGTATCCAAAAAACTATCATCTATGTTTTTAAACTCAACAGTCATAGAATATTTTATTTTTTGTCATTTTTTACTATTTGTTTCTTTTTTATTTACTCAAACAACAGCAGCAGAGTATCAATCCTTTTCAATCGTTTTATATCTTAATAATTCTTGTGGCAACACTTTTAGTATAGTTACTGGTATCATCTTTCAATCTTTCCAAACTCTGGTCATTTCTTTTTTAGAAACAATTAGTCACGCTTTATTCATGATTATGTTTTTTATTCATTAATTAAAAGGAAGGCATTGGAGATTTTATAAAAATATATTACAATACATTAAAATACCTTTATATCTACCAAAACACCAACCGGTATAGATAGGTTTTGTAGACTTTCCATTGTTTTTGGTCACATTTCTGTAACATCCAACATTCTAGAATAAGTCATTCTTTCAAATTGTTCTCTAGAGCTTTTATACTTAAAGTTTGATCTTAAAACAGTGTAAAGTTTCCTTTTTTTTGGTAAAGGAATAGGTCATTTTATTTCTGCTCAAGATTTTACTAAAAGTCCAACAACCTTTCAAACAGAAGATTCTAGTATTTTTACATCATAACTTTTTAGCTTTATTCTTAATTTTGGTTTTAATTCTTTTTTTGCCATGAGAACAATTTTTTAAAATTTTAAATTAATTGATTTTTGTAATCACTCCAGCACCAACAGTTCTTCCACCTTCTCTAATAGCAAACCTCAACCCTTCTTCCATAGCTACTGGATATATTAATTCTACATCTATTTTTGCGTTATCACCAGGCATAATCATTTCTGTACCATCTTTTAAAGCAATTGAACCTGTAACATCAGTAGTTCTTAAGAAAAATTGTGGTCTGTATCCTGACATAAATGGAGTATGTCTTCCTCCTTCTTCTTTTTTCAAAACATAAACTTCAGCTTCAAATTTGTTGTGTGCTTTTACTGTTCATTTTTTGCACAAAACTTGACCTCTTTCAATTTCTTCTTTATCTACTCATCTTAACAACAAACCAACATTCATACCAGCATCAGCTTTATCAAAAGCTTTGTGGAACATCTCCACTCCAGTTACAACTGTAATTTTTGGTTCTTTACCCAATCATAACAATTCTACTTCATCATTAATTTTAATTGTCCCTCTTTCTATTCTACCTGTAGCAACAGTTCCTCTACCCTTAATAGAAAACACATCTTCAACTGGCATTAGAAAATCCTTATCAACCTCTCTTACTGGAACAGGGATATAAGAATCTAACGCTGCTAAAAGATCCTCTATTGGTTTTGCTGCACTAGGATCAGTAGGGTTTTCTGTAGCCTTAAGAGCTGAACCTCTTACTATAGGAGTGTTTGCTCCATCAAAACCATTTTGAGTCAAAATATCTCTAATTTCTTCTTCTACCAAATCAAGCATGTCTGGATCATCTACCATGTCCGCTTTGTTTATAAACACAACAACTTTTGGAACATTAACTTGTTTTGCTAAAAGAATGTGTTCTCTAGTTTGAGGCATTGGCCCATCAGTACCAGCAACAACTAAAATAGCTCAATCCATTTGTGCCGCACCAACAATCATATTTTTTACATAGTCGGCATGTCCTGGACAATCAATATGAGCATAATGTCTTGTTTCTGTTTCGTATTCAACGTGTCTTGTACTAATAGTAATTCCTCTTGCTTTTTCTTCTGGAGCATTATCAATTTCTGCATAATTTTGCGCTTTAGCAAAACCTTTAGCAGCAGAAACAGCAGTGATAGCTGCTGTTAGAGTGGTTTTACCATGATCAACGTGACCAATGGTACCAACATTTACATGAACTTTATCAGCCATAATTTTTAATATAATTAAGTAAAATAATTTATTTGTTTTTTCAACAAGTTGTGTACTTGTAATGATCTTCTTTTAAATTTCAAGAGTAAATTAAAAAAAAATCTAATTTCTCCAAACTTGGTGGTAAGCATACAACATTAAATTGTTGTGCCCCATCATTTTGGTAGGAAACTTGTTACTACAGATAATTAATTTCAGGTCGAAATCATTGTATCGTGTAGTTTAACTTTTTTGTTTGCTTTCCAGCATCTTGTTTTTTGTTTTAATTTCGGGGATGCGGGACTCGAACTCGCGACCCCTTGGTCCCAAACCAAGTACTCTAGCCATCTGAGCTAATCCCCGAAGATTTTGTTTTGTTTTTGCCTAATTTACAATGGTGTGCATAGGTGGATTTGAACTATCGACCTTCCCGATAAATCGGGACGCTCTAACCAACTGAACTATTAATAATAATTTATTATACTGGTGTGCATAGGTGGATTTGAACTATAGACCTTCCCGATAAATCGGGACACTCTAACCAACTGAGCTATTAATAACAATTTATTATACTGGTGGGCATAGGTGGACTCGAACCACCGACCTTCCCGATAAATCGGGACGCTCTAACCAACTGAACTATTAATAACAATTTATTATACTGGTGGGCATAGGTGGACTCGAACCACCGACCTTCCCGATAAATCGGGACGCTCTAACCAACTGAACTATTAATAACAATTTATTATACTGGTGGGCATAGGTGGACTCGAACCACCGACCTCATCCTTATCAGAGATGCGCTCTAACCAACTGAGCTATATGCCCTCAATTTTTTTTGCTCAACCACCGACCTTCCCGATAGATCGGGACGCTTTAATCAACTGAGCTATATGCCCTCAAAAGTTGTAATAAAGTTGAAGGTTTTTTGGTTTAATTTGCCGGGAGGCAGAATCGAACCACCGACACAAGGCTTTTCAGGCCTCTGCTCTACCTCTGAGCTACCCCGGCATAAATGATAAGATGTTGGTATAATTTTATAATTTAAAGTCGAAAGAGGAATTTAGTTGTTATTTGCAACTATTTTTTGACTCAAAAAATATTAACTGGATGACTTTATAAAAAAATAAGACTTAATTTCAAGATGAAATTAGTTAAAAATAAAAAAGTTTCAAAATGTTTGTTTATTGAAACTTTTATATATTGTTGCAATGTGTGTTTATTTTATATTTATGTTTTTTCTAAGTCTTGTTCTTAGCCAACCAGAAATTGGTACTTGAACCATTTCAGAACCACCAGAAGGAGTTCTAATATATCTGTATCCATCTGGATCTACTCTAAGTCCAGTTTCTCGACATATTTTTCTTCCTCTTATAAATCGGTTGTATTCTGTTCATCTAGGATTTTTAAATACTCAAACTATTCAAAGATCTTTTGCTTCTTCAAGCTCTAGTTTTCTTTTTGGGTAATCAAATCTTTTGTATCATTTTAATCTTTGTGCCTGTTTTTGTTGTTGTGCTT